>CALJZV010000579.1 GCA_937983475.1 uncultured Verrucomicrobiales bacterium | reverse complement strand
ATTTCTAAGAAAATATACCCAATTGAAGATTTTTCTCCCGGTTTGGATTGATGGCGGCCGGTCCTGCCAATGCGAGGCGTGTGTCAGGCGCGGCGCTGCCAATCTGATTGTTGAGTTGTTCAACCAGCTTTCGGAGCGCATGGAGAAGAGCGCGCCAGGAGTCAAACTGGAGGCTGTCGTCGGATATCCTCCGTTGGAAAAACCGCCCGAGGGCGTTGCGGCCAACGGCAAGTGGCAGGCGCTTTACGCCCACTGGGGACGAAATCACAAGCAAAGTTACAATGACCCGGAATATGTGATGAAGGAGAATTTGCGGACGTGGTCGTCGTTTTTCAAGGATTTCAGCCTGTGTTCCTACTACGCAACCACCTCGCACCAGCCGATCAATGGACCGCCATTTTTGCACGCGCTGGCCAATGACACGAAGTATCTTGTGGCAAACAAAATCAAAGAGTCGCTGGTCATGCAATATCCCCACGGTTTCTGGTGGAACTTCGCCTTCAACCTTTCCTCCGCCGGAACGCACGCCTATTACTTTCCAGTGCGCCAGCCCGCGCAGGAATTAAAGGATTATTCGCTGACATATTTCGGCCCTGCTGCCGGGCCTGTTGTGGCGAACTATTTCCGGCAGCTCTCCGACAATCTGGAAATTTCATACCGCGCCAGCCGGGGCAGCGCGACCGATGAGGACATGGCGACTCTGCAGAAAATGAAGGCGTTGATTGATGATGCCACGCAAAAAGCAGCGCAGGACAGGATTGTGCTCTATCGCCTGCAAAAACTCGCCGCTGGCCATGAGCTTCTCATTCGGTGGGGCGACGGCCTGAAGTATTTGCGAGCGGCTGAAGCCAAAATGAAAGCGATGGAAACAGACGCCACGGCAAAAGACGAGGTTCGCAAGGCCATTCAAGCGGGGCGCGATTATGCAGCATCTTTTCTCTCCCATGCGGCGACTGTGGAGAAAGATTTTCCCGGCATCACTTCTGCGGAATGGATGGAAAGCTGGTATTTGAACCGGACCTTGCTGGGACCGCTCAAAAAGCTGGAACAGAAACTTTCCGAATATTGAACCTGGAATACGTCAACTCTCGATGACGTTGATCTCGACCGGTTCCACCTTAATGCCGAGCTTTTCCAGCCACTTGATCGCCGACTTGATTTCGTCGCGCTTGCCGCTCAGTTCGAGCGATACCAGCCCGATTTCATCGGTGACACTGGCCTGGCGGATGTTGGTGACCAACGGAAACTTCTGGCCCAGCTCCCAAATCACCGGTCGGGTGATGTGCTTGGGCGGAAACATGAGCCACAAGCGGGTTTGCTGGTCCTGATTTCCGGAAGTTTTTTTGGCGACAGCGGCCTTTTTGGTAGCCATAGAGCGCGGTTATATTTTCTCGAAAGTTACCCTGGGCCTAGCCACCCGCAATGGCCGGAATGATGCTGATTTCATCACCGTCCTTGAGGGGCGTCTGCTGGTTTTGGAGAAAGCGGATGTCCTCCTCGTTGACGTAAACATTGACGAAGCGCCGCACCTCGCCATTTTCGTCCACTAAGCGGTCCTGAATGCCGGGGTAGCGGTTTTGCAGTTCAGCGATGGCGTCGCCGATGGTGGCAGCGTTGACTTGAACAAGTTCGGCTTCGTTGGTCAGTTTGCGAAGCGGAGTCGGGATTCTTACGTTGACTGGCATAAATTGTCTTAACCTCCTGCGATGGAGGGGATGATTCTAATTTCGTCGCCATCTTGCACGGCGGTTTGCTGATTTTGCAAGAAGCGAATGTCCTCCTCATTGACATACACATTGACGAAGCGTCGCACCGAACCATCCGGCTCGGTCATGCGCTCGACAAAATAGGGATACCGTTGGCGCAACGCCCGAAAAATGTCCCCAACAGTGCTGCCGCACATTTCGACTACAGGCTGGTTGTCGAGCAGCTTCCTCAGGGGTTCCTGCACAGTAATCTTGACGGGCATATCAGGCGGAGATGGCGGATTTGTTCTCGCTTTCGAGCATGGCCTCGAATTCGCGCAGGCTGGGCCGAATTTCTCGGGGCTGACCGACGTGACCCATGATCGCATCCAATGTTTTCAGGCCGTTGCCGGTGATGCACAGCACCGCCGAGTCGCTGGAAGGGATTTTGCCTGAAGCAATCAACTTCTTGGCCACGCCCACTGTGACGCCGCCTGCGGTCTCGGTGAAGATCCCTTCGCATTCGGCCAATAAACGGATGCCCTCGCGGATTTCGTCGTCGGTGACATCGTCGGCTGCGCCGCCGGTTTCCTTCATCACCTTGAGCGCATAAAAACCATCGGCAGGAGTGCCAATGGCAAGCGACTTGGCGATGGTGTTGGGCTTGACCGGCTTAAAGAAGTCGAGCCCCGCTTTTTGAGCCACTGAGATTGGTGAGCAACCGGTCGGTTGCGCTCCATGAACCGAATATTTGGAATCGGTCACCAGCCCGAGCTTTGTCAGTTCCTGGTATGATTTTTGAATTTTTGTCAGCAATGAGCCGGAAGCCATCGGCACAACCGTGTGCTGTGGCAGACGCCATCCCAATTGCTCGGCAATTTCGTAGCCCATGCTCTTGGAGCCTTCGGCGTAATAGGGGCGCATGTTGACATTGACGAATGCCCAGCCGTATTTGCCGGCGATTTCCGCGCACAGGCGGTTGACCTCATCGTAATGGCCCTTGATGCCTACCACGTTGGCACCGTAAACCAGCGAATTGACGATTTTCCCGGTTTCAAGGTCGGAGGGGATGAACACGTAGGACTTCAGCCCTGCGGAAGCCGCGTTTGCGGCGACGGAATTGGCAAGATTGCCTGTCGATGCGCACGCCACGGTGGTGAAGCCCAATTCCTTGGCGCGGCTCAACGCGACACTGACGACGCGGTCCTTGAAGGACAGGGTGGGGTAGTTGACCGTGTCATTCTTGATCCACAGCTCGCGGATGCCCAGGCGCTTGGCCAACCGGTCCGCCTTGATAAGCGGTGTGAAGCCGACCTCCAGGCCCACGGTCGGCTCGCCTGCGGTTGGCAACAGCTCCCGGTAGCGCCACATGCTTTTGCGGCGGGATTCGATGGTGGCGCGCGTCAATGCGCCCTTGATTTTGTCGTAGTCATAAACGACCTCCAGCGGGCCAAAATCAAATTCGCAGACATGAGTCGCTGTCAAAGGATACTCGCGTCCGCACTCGCGACACTTGAGCGCCTTCATAAAGCCAGGTTGCTTGTCCATAATTCGTTTATCTCGATGCGGCACCGTTCATCGATGCCAATGTTGTCGGGGCAATAAAAAACCCCTTCTCATTTCGAGAAGAGGTGTTTAAATCGCGCTCTCTTCTCATTTTTCCAGAAGGTTGGTTCCAATCTTCCGGCTGGATTTGGCACCTGGTCATTGAAGAACACTATTTTCTTCAACCGGTTGCCGTGGCTTCTTCGGGCCAGTCCCTCCGCCACTCTGAATGAGATTCGTTATATCAACGAATACGGATATATTGATTGGTTGCTTGATTCTGTCAACGGATTTTTTGAGGCATTACCCGCCAATCTGTTTGGAGTATGCCTCGGGCGACAGCAACGCGTCCAGGTCAGATGGATTGGTGAGCTTAATTTTATAAAACCACCCGTCGCCGTAAGGGGCGGTGTTGACGAGCGCCGGGTTGTCCGCGACGGCCTTGTTGGTTTCCACCACCTCCCCGCCGACCGGCGAGTAAATGTCGCTGGCGGTTTTGACGGATTCCACCACAGCGCAAGCTTCGCCCGCTTTGACTTGACGGCCCGCGGCGGGCAATTCGACAAAAACCACATCGGTTAATTCATGCTGGGCATGGTCCGTGATGCCGATCACGGCGGTGTCGCCGGTGATGCGCACCCATTCATGCGACTTGGCGTATTTTAAATCGGTTGGAACATTGCTCATAATTATTCCGGGGATTTCACAGGATTGACGCAAACCCGCAATGATAAAAATACAGGAGAATTATTTTTTCCGGCGCTCCTGCCAGTCAGGATTTTTTGTAAATTGGCCGAGAAACTGCCAAGGCAGGAAAACGGCGGCCCCGAACGTCGATGAACAGCTCGGTTTTGGGTTTCGCCAGGTCCGGAGTGACGTAGCCCATGCCGATGCCAAGGTTCAGCGATGGGCTTTGAGTTCCGCTGACCACCTGCCCAACTTTGCTGTAGCCTTCTCCCGTGCTCCAAATGTCGTAATGGGGCCGGGGCGGGGGCGTTTTGCCGGTCATGGTGAAAGCGACCAGTTTTTTTCGAATGCCTTCCTGCTTTTGTTTCACAAGGGCGGATTTTCCGACGAACTCGCTTTTGTCCATGGCGACGAAAAACCCAAGGCCCGCCTCCAGTGGCGTCGTTTCCTCGTCGAGCTCATGCCCATAAAGGGGGTAGCACATCTCAGTGCGCAACGTATCGCGAGCCCCCAGGCCGCATGGCAGGCAACCGTGGGGCTTGCCTGCCGCCAGTAGCTCGTCCCAAAGCGTTTGGATTGAATCCGCCCGACCGATTATTTCAAACCCGTCCTCGCTGGTGTAGCCCGTCCGTGAAGCAAAGACATTGGCCCCTTGAAATTCGAACACGCCAATTTCATTTTTCTTCAACTCAGTCACGTGGACATCGCGAACGCCCGACTGTGATTGGCCTTGGAGGCAGTTGCCAATGAACCCAGTGACCTTTGGGCCTTGCACGGCTACCGCTGAATAATTCTCCGAGGCGTCGTTGACAATCAGACGGTCCTTACGTGGGAAAGCCCCGGCCTGGCTTTTCATCCACGCGACGTCTGCCTCAATGCGAGACGCATTGATCACCAGCAAATAAACCTCCTCGGAGAGTCGAAACACATAGAGGTCGTCCACAACGCCGCCGCGCTCGTTGCAGAGCAGGGTGTAATGGCCCTGTCCCTCGGCGAGCTTGGACACGTCGTTGGTCAGGACATGATTGAGGAAGTCGCAGGCTGCCGGACCGCTGACCGTCAGTTCTCCCATGTGGGAGATGTCGAAGATGCCCGCTGCCTGCCGCACCGCCAAATGTTCCTCTACGATGCTGGAGTACTGGACGGGCATTTCCCATCCGCCGAAATCCACCAGGCGGGCGCCAAGCTTTTGGTGTGCAGAAAATAAAGCGGTGCGTTTGAGCATGAATCAATGTGGCGCGCCGACTTGATACGCGCGGGCCAGATATTGGCCGATGTCGGCAGCGCCCTTGAGAAATTTGCGGCCATTGTGTTCGCCGACATTCAAACCGCTCAGGGTGCCGGCATTAGCGGATACCAAAACCAATGTTGGGCATCCTTGGTTGGCTTCGCCCAGTTCCTGAACAATTTCAGGCCGGGGTCGGGGAAAATCCACATAGCGGATGTTTAACTGCTCCTTGAGCTTGGGATAAAAGCTCAGCACGCCCTGTAGCTGGGCACATTCAGGGCAATAAAAAGGGCCTTCGCCCTTGTCGAGGAAATCGCCCTTGAGAAGAAATAACGTGTCGCGGCTCATATCGTTGTTTCGGGGTAGTGGCGTTTTTGGTTGCAGGGAAATGAAACGGCTGAATCAACCCCACTTCTCCGTCTTCATCTGCTCCTTTGGAACCTGTAGTTCATTCAGCACAAGGGATTCGGTGGCTTCGACCAGATCGTTGGGGCCGCAGGCGTAAAATACAGTGTTGGGCAAGTCGCAGATGTGCTCGCGCACCCAGTCAGCGTTGATGCGCCCTCGCCGTCCTGGCCAAGGATCCTCCGCGCCCAACCGGGTGCAGGTGACGTGAAACTGGAAATACGGATTTTCCTGCTCCAATTGGCGAAACTCCGCGTTGAAGATGATGTCCGCGGTGGTGCGCACACTGTAAAGAATGGTGATGCGTGTCTTTAATTGCCGGCGGGTTGCCTCGCGGACAAAGCCCCTGAAAGGCGTCACACCCGAGCCGCCAGCGATGCAAATGAGGTGCTTGTTTTCCTCATAGACGGGGAGAAAGCGACCGGTTGGCGGAATGACGAACAACTTGTCTCCCACCTTGGCCCAATCCACGATGCGCGTGCCCATTTTTCCGTCGCGCTTGACGGTCACTTCGTAAAAGCCTTTGTCCAAGGCGCAGGAGGAAAGCGAGTAGGCGCGCTTGTAGGTGGTCGTATCAGGCCAGTAAACGGTGATGAACTGGCCGGTTTTGAACTCCACGTCATAGCCTTCAGGCCATTTGAGGCGGATGGTTTTGGTGTCCGGCAACTCCATGGTGGCCGTTTCAATTTCCATTTCAGCGATGATCTTGGCCATAAGCGGTAAAATGTAGCGGCAAAGTAAAAAGATATCACCCGCAGGTGTCGAGTGTTGAGTAAATAAAAAGTTGAATCAACGGGCCGAAACCTTCAGCGAAACGTCCAGGCAAATGCCTTCCTTAGTGTTGCGCGCGTAGATGCGGCCGTTGCTGACCACCGGCATGGTCCAGCACTTGCCGCCCAGCGGTTGGCACCGGGCTGCTTCCTTGTAGCCCTTCGGCGTCGCCTCCACCAGCACCAGCGGTCCGCGGTCGCCCTGCACCAGGACGTGGCTTCCGCCGACGAGAATGGTGGCGCCACCGGAACCAAAACCCGGCTCGGACCAGACTTCCTTACCCGTGGCGATCTCGATGCACTTGAGCGGGGCTTTTCCGTATTCCTTGAACCCATAGATGCCGTAAAGGTAACCGTCCTTGCAAACTGGAGTGGTCCAGTGGTTGATGGTGTTGTCCTCGTGTCGCCAGAGTTCCTTGGTTGAAAATCCAGTGCCGGTCTTCACAACCCGGTAAGCGCCGCCGCCAACGCCATATCCGGCCGAACAATACACAATGTCCTCCCAGACGATGGGATTGCTGGCGGTGGACGTTTTGAATGGGAACGGCTGCCGCCATAAGACTTTTCCATTATCAGGCCGGACGGAAACCAACCCTTGCTGGGTAAAAAATATAATTTGCCGTTGGCCATGGATTGTTCCGGGAACCGGGGACGCATGGGTTGGCAGGTCGTCTTCACCTTTCCATGCTAATTTGCCATCGGCTTTGTGAAAGGCGAGCAGTGCCTGACCGGGTCCGCCAGCGTTCACAAAGATCAAATTGCCATCAATGACAGGCGAGGCCGCATGGTTCCACCGGATGACATTGCCATTGAATTCCTTGACCAGGTCCTTCTGCCAAACGAGCTTTCCGCTGGTGGCATCCAGGCAACTCAACACCTGATAAGCGCCCAGGAAATAGATGCGGTTGCGGTAGATCGTGGGCGTGGATCGCGGGCCGTCCCCCCCCATTTTATCATAGGTGGCCTCGCCCAGAGGCACAGCCCACATCTCCTTGCCGGTTTGGGCATCCAGCGCGATGGCCACCTCTCGGTCCTGGCCGTCCACTTTGCGTTGAATAAAACAATACGCCTTGTTCTGGCTGATGGCGAAGGATCCAAAGCTGTCGCTCAAAGGCGCGCGCCACACGGTTTTGGGGCCTTCCTGTGGCCAGCCAGTGGCGATTTTTTCCGGCGTGGAACCATCGTGTTCAGGGCCGCGATATTGGGGCCAATCGGCGCCGGAACACGGCAGAAACGAGGCCAGCAAAACCGTGGCGATTGCAAATCCGCATTCGCGGGAAACAAGCGGTAGAAAGCAAGTCATAGAATTGGCGGTTACATTGCCCTCAGATTCACTTTGTGGCAAGACCAGGGAACAAGGCCGGGTGACGCTTGGCTTGATGTTGCGCGAGCTTTAACCGATGTTAATTCCCATTGAAATTGATGAACCCGGATATCAAATCCTTGCTGCTGGATGAGCTTCAAAGGCAATTTGCCCAATGGGGAGAGCCAGCCTATCGCGTCACCCAGTTGACCGATTGGCTGTACAAACGGCGAGCCCAGTCATGGGACGAATTGAGCAATCTGCCCAAGGCTCTTCGGGAAAAATTAAGAGATTTTTACACCCTTCAACCGCTGGAATTGGCACGCAAGCAAGGCGCGCGCGATACCACGCAAAAATTCCTCTGGAAACTCAGTGACGGCTCCTTCGTCGAGAGTGTTTTAATTCCTGCAAACCCCGCGCTTTACGGTGAAGCCAGCGACCGGCACACCTTGTGCGTGTCCACACAGGTCGGGTGCGCTTACGGTTGCCGGTTTTGCGCCAGCGGACTGGAGGGTTGGAAACGCAATCTCCGCCCGGAGGAAATTGTGGAGCAAGTGCTGGCTGTGGAGCGATGGGCAGCGACCACCGGCGCGGGAGAAGCCGCATCCATGATCGATCCTGCGCCTCCTGGTGCGCCAACCGGCAACCGCATCGTCAACAATCTGGTGATCATGGGCATGGGCGAGCCCTTGGCGAATTATGAAAACCTGCTCAAGGCGCTGAAAATACTCAACGCACCTTGGGGCGGTGGCATCGGCGCGCGCAAAATCACCATTTCCACCAGTGGCCTGGCTCCGCAAATCCGCAGATTGGCCGATGAGCCGCTTCAATTCCGCCTGGCCATTTCCCTGCATGGCGCCACGGATGAGGTGCGGTCCAAAATCATGCCAGTGAATAAAAAATATCCACTGAGGGAACTCACGGCCGCCTGCGAGTATTATCAGGAAAAAAAAGGCCGGATGATCACACTCGAGTACATTCTGATCGCGGGCGTCAATGATTCCACAGATCAGACAAAGCCGCTGGCCGAACTGGCTCGCCGCCTTCATGCCAAGGTCAATCTCATTCCTTACAACAAAGTCGAGGGGCTCCCATGGGAGCGCCCGAGCGAGGATGTTCAGGAAACATTTTTGGAATCGCTTCAACGGTTCAACATCACGGCAACGCTGCGGCGGGAGAAGGGGCACGACATTGATGCAGCCTGCGGCCAATTGCGCCTCAAAACCGAGCGTGAGTTGCGGGCGCAGGATTTGGCTGCTTGATGGAATTCATTCACCAATCCTTCGAAAGCCGGTTCAGCAAATCCTTGGAAATTTCCCCGTCACACGCAACCACTCGGTAACGAAGCGTCACTGGCTTATGGGCTTTCAGTTTCAATGCCCCCGGAGCAACGACGCAGGGATTGAGCATGCGGATCTTGCGGGAATTATGCCAAGTGGTGGGTGGGTTGTTCGGGTGATTGATCACCGCGAGCCCCGCTTTGAAGCCGTCGTTGAATCGGAAGGCGTAACCGTACCAGCGCTGTTCGGCCCAGTTGCTTTCGGGCTTCAAATGATGCGGATCGCCCAGTCCGACTGCTCCCTCAGGCCCGGTGGCCTCCAAAGTGCCCTCGAGTCGAGAGCGAACGCAAAATCCACTGAAAGCCCACTGAGGGAGCGTCAGGTCAAAGCTCGGCTTCAGGGTATAGGTTAAATTCAATATGCTGGCCTGTTCCTCCTGGTGAACCGAAGCAGAAAGGCGTTCGGAAAGCACCAGGGTATTCTCCGCAAGCCAAACATTTTCCGCCCGGAATCTGGCGCCGGATGCGTTGGCGACAAGCCTATCCGTCTTCCTGTTGACAATGACGCGGTTGGTTGCCGGCGCGTGTTTGCCCCAGCCCCAAAAATCGGCGCTCTTTTGGCCATGCATTTCCAGCCATGCAAAAAATATACCGCGGTGATGCCGGTGATCCGCGGGAGCAACGTCAGTCATGACAATTCCGCCTGGAGTCGCCAAGGGATGAAAATAACAGGCGCTGGGAACAGTCAACGGTGACGATTCGCTTTGCCTCAGTGCATAACGCAGAACCGGTCGCCCATCGGGAAAACGAATCACGATGGCATTGTCAGACTGGTGAATTGAGAATTTCCTGGCGGCAAGTTGAGGTTCGGCGTCGACGTTTTTTTTGAATACGATCAAGTGTTGGCGGGGAAGGTCATCGAGTGTTTCCACCCATTCCAAGGGATGAACGGCACATTCCTTGCGCACCTGCGCCTCGGCCATTTTGTGGACGGCCTTTATGGGCACCGAAGGATCCTCGGCGCGATATTCGACAAACACGATGCGGCCTCCGGGTTTCAAGGCGCGCAGCATGGCGCGGATCATTTCAAACGGTTGGTCGAATTCGTGGTAAACATCCACCATCAGGATGGTGTCCACGGATTGAGGCGGCAGTTTCGGGTCCGAAGTGTTTCCTAGAATTGGCATAATGTTGGTGATGCCAGCCTCATTGTTTTTTGCCATCAGGATGTCGAGCATCTCCTGCTGAATTTCCACGGCATAAACTTTGCCCGACGGGCCAACTTTTCCAGCAAGCTGGCGGCTGATGTAACCGGTTCCCGCGCCGACATCGGCGACGGTTTCGCCCGGCTTTAATTTGAGCAAGTCCACCAACAATCGGGTGTTTTCCTCGGTTTCACGCTCGGACCGCTCCAGCCACGCGGCGCCCTGGTGGCTCATGTAGTGCGCGATTTCACGGCCCATGTAAAATTTTCCCAGGCCGAACCGGTCATGGTCCTTCCGGTATTCATAGAGCGGTTGCTCCTCCAGGGAATAGGCGATTGCCGTTACTGTGACGCAGGCCCATGAGAAAATAAAAAACGCCGTCCGAATGAATGCGCGCATGGCCCGACGCTAATCAGGACCGGAAGGAAGCGCAACTTAAGGATAAATGAACCGAGGGTTTCTTGCGGGCTTGCCAACCGGAATTTCGGCCCGATACCCTCCGGCAAGCGATGGACAGCAACAGGCCCAAAACTATTTTTTACAAGCGCTCGAACTTTGTGACGCATTTGCCGGAAACTCATCTTTATAGTCGTTCGCATTATTGGGTTTCCACAACCAGCAACGGCCTGTGCCGTATCGGCCTGACCAAGTTTGCCACCCGCATGCTAGGGGATATGGTGGACCATGGGTTTGACATTGAACCCGGCGCGACGGTGAACCTGGGACAAGTCGTCGGCTGGCTTGAGGGCTTCAAGGCCATCTCGGACATTTTCTCCATTGCCGAGGGTGTATTTTCCGGGATCAATCCGGCACTGTCGGGGAACCTTGCCCTCATTGGCGAAGACCCGTATCACACCGGTTGGCTCTTTGAGGTGAAGGGCCGTCCTGATGCGGGCTGCACGGACGTCCAAGGGTACCGCGCGATTCTGGACAAGACAATCGACAAGCTGTTGGAGAAACAACAGGCTGAAGGCTGAGATTTATGATTCCCACATCCGCCCAACAGTTGGCTCAACCTGTGGAAAAATGTAACACCAAGGCCCGTTACATCATGGTCGGAGGTTTTCTTGGCGCTGGCAAAACCACGGCCGTGGCACGGTTGGCGCGTCATCTGCATCGTCAGGGATTGCGCGTCGGGTTGATCACCAATGATCAGGGCAGCGGGCTCGTGGACACCGAACTGCAAACGGCGCGCGGGTTTCCCACTGAAGAAATTGCAGGAGGCTGTTTCTGCTGCCGGTTTAATTCGCTAATGGATGCGGCACAAAAATTGTCCTCAGCCAACAAGCCTGACGTTTTTTTGGCTGAACCGGTGGGCAGTTGCACCGACCTGGTGGCGACGGTCACGTATCCGTTGAGACGAATTTACGGCGAACAATTTTCCATCGCGCCGATGAGCGTGCTAGTGGATCCAATCCGGGCCATGCGGGTTTTTGGGCTGGAACCCGGAGGCAATTTCTCGCCCAAAGTGGCTTACATTTACCGCAAGCAACTGGAAGAAGCTGACATCATCGTCATTAACAAAACGGACCTTTTGGAGCCCTCCCGGAGAAGCCTCCTGCGCCAATTTTTGGAACGGGAATTTCCGCGGGCGACATTCTTTGAGGTTTCCGCCCGCAATGAACAAGGATTGGCGCCGTGGTTTGACTGTATCTCCGCATCCGAGCAACAGGCACGCGCCACGATGGAGGTGGACTATAACACTTACGCCGAGGGCGAGGCTCTGTTGGGCTGGCTCAATGCCACCCTTCAGGTCCGCTCAGGAGGGCCGATCGACGCCAATGAATTTGTCGCTGAACTGGCACGACGGCTTCAAGGCCAACTGCTTGCTGAAAACGCGGAAATTGCTCACTTGAAGATGACTTTCAGTCCAGACGAAGGGCTGGATGGCCTTGCCGCAGTGAGCTTGGTGCAAAACGATTTTGTCCCGGAACTTTCGCTTTATCTTGAAGGCGAGGTTTGTTCAGGACAGCTCATATTAAACCTTCGGGCGGAAGGGGTGCCCACAACACTCCAATCAGCCGTTGAAAATGCCTTTAAGGAAGTGGTCAATAGCAGGGCGGGGGTGGTCATGAGCCTGGAGCATTTTGAGGTATTTCAGCCAGGCAAACCGCTTCCGACTCATCGAGATACCTCTGGCTGACCATGAATCTTCATGCCGGGAAAATAAAAATGCGCCAAACAATCAAATACTTATGATCATCTGACGCATTTTTGGGACTGAGGATGTCCTTGTTCGTCCTGCTTTCGCCATTCAAACCAAGATGCAACCTCAGTCCACCAGTATAATACTTCATCAGCTTCAGAGAGCAACGGCGGCGGAAACCTGATTGCCACATGGGAGAAATGCTTATTCCGATTGGACCGGCTTTTTGACAGGAACGAATCCAAGGCCGAGTTTAATTCATGAAAACTTTGTTAATCAGTGGTTTGAGTTTCCTTTTGGCGGGAGGAGGAGTTGCGTGGGCGCAGAACGAAGGATTCTCCCCAACAATTTCCGGTTTTAGCGCCAGTCCAGTCGGTGGCTTCACGCGTGGGGCCGTCAGCGGTTTTTCCGGCCAGCCCGTGAGCGGTTTTGTGTTTACACCTCAGACCGTCCCTCAGGCGGCTTCACCGCAGACATTCGCCCCGGACATTTTGCCACCCTTGTCACCAAGCCCCGTCAGTGGTTTTTCACGGCAGGCGGTCAGCGGCTTGACCCGGGAACCGCTGCCACTCATTCCGAGCAGTCCAGTTATAGCAGCGCCTGCGGCAGTATCGGGTTTCAACAGCAGCCCGGTGTCTGGATTTGGCGTTAACGTGCCTGGGACGGTGTTTCCTGCCAGACCGGTGAGTTCCGCTTCAGGACCACCTTCACCGTTTTGAAGCATCGCACCGAAGGCAGTCGTTTTTGGCGAAGGCGTATTTTCGGACGACTTTGCCGCCAATCAGGTGTTTTTGAATGATTTCTTCCAGCACATCAGGCGTGCAAGAGTGGTACCAAACCCCATCGGGATAAATGACCGCGATGGGGCCGCGTTCGCACACGCGCAGGCAGTTGACCTTGCTGCGGAAAACCGCGGGGTTTTCTCCGGCCAAATTTAATTCCTTCAAACGATTCTTTAAAAATTTCCAGGATTCCAATCCCTCTTTCATGGAACAGCAGAGCGGTTCGCTTTGGTCACAGCAAAGAAAAATGTGGCGTGAATAGGTTTCCAGACCGAGGGAACGGACAGCTTTGGCCAGTTTGTCGCTCATGCGGTTTATTTTCTCAAAAGGAAAAAGTTCCTTTTGAAAAATTTTACAAACCGTGCTCAGTGGGCGCAATCACAATGCCCCTGTCCTCCTTGTCGCGCTTGTAGAGTCCGGTTTCCGGCGAGAAACGCGACGCCCTTTCCGCAAGCTGGGTCAAGGCGTGAGCGACAATATCCGGCGCTTCCAAAGGCAGGACATGGCCCGCGCGCTGGACCTCCACCCAGTCTGCGTTGGGAATGTGACGGGCCATTTCCTGGGCGCGTTCCACTGGAATAATCTGGTCGCCTTTGCCATGCATCACCAAGGCGGGCATGCTCAGGTGCATGAGAAGCTTGCTGCGGTCGGGACGCCGGGCCATTGCTTCCAAGGCCCAGCAAAGGCACTCGACGCCGGCATTTTGTGCGGCGGCAATGGGAAGGTTTCGAAACGCCTCATTTTCCTGAGCAGAGGGAAAAAATAATTTGGGAAGAAGCCCTTCAATCGCGGCCAAGGGGCCTTCTTTTTCCGCTTTGACCTGTGTTTTGCGGCGGACGCGGCGAATCTCATCAGTATCAGCCCAGGCGTGTGTGCTGATCAAACCAAGGCCCGCGAGCATCTTGGGATGGCGTTCCGCAAAGGCCAGCGCCACATAACCGCCCATGGACATGCCGGCAACAACGCCATGACGGATTTGTTTTCTTTGTAGAAAATGAGCCACGTCATCGGCCATGGATTCGATGGAGGGTTCCACGGGCAACCGGTGATTTTGGCCGAACCCCGGCAAGTCCGGTGCAAATACTTGAAAATCCGGGCCTATAAATGAGGCGACGTCTTTCCACAGTGTTCCGTCGAAGGGATATCCATGCAATAAAATGAGCGGAAGCATTGGCATTATGATTTTCCTGAAGTCCGGTGTTTATGATGCTTTTCTTTTGGTTCGACCAAATGGCGCTGCCAGCTTTCTGCGTCCTTGGGCGTGGCGTCAAATGGATCCAGCAGTTGAAGCGAATGGCCTCCATCTGCGCCAAGAATTTCCCAGTCAACAAAGTATTCAATGGAATGCTCATGGAGCAATTGCATGGCTTTGGAGCGCGCGGCAGCGCGGGTGTTGACTGGGGCATGGGTCATGGCTTTTTTGATGCTGTCTGTTGTCTGGGACCAGGCCGCAGGAGTCTTAGCCAGGGCAAGGCCAAGGCTACGTTCTGGGTCAATGTGGTGAAATTCCAAATCCTGGGATTTGAGCCATGGGTCGCTCCAGGAAATCCTCTCCTGGTCCATGAATTGTTGGAACAGCCAGCGCTTGGTAATCCAGTCCACTTGTCCGACCAGGCTCATCGGGTCGGTTTCCAGGGCGCGGAGTGTGTCGGCCCATATTTCCAGAAGCGTGTTGGTCTCTGAGTCGCGGCCACGGAATTCCTTGTTGGCCGCGTGCCAGAATAGATTGAGTAGTTCGACGGCATGGGCGCACCGTCCATTGGACAGAGGCACCAACCACGGGCCTTCCGGTTGATGGGAGAGGGCGCGGAACGTCAGCACCGCATCGGCCAGCACAAGCTTTGGCAGGCAATCGCATTCGAGCAAATCCAGCACGAGCGAGGTGGTGCCGATTTTCAACAGTAACGTGGTGGGCAGAACATTGGTGTCACCGTGCAGCAGGTGCAAACGGCGGTATTTCCTGGAATCCGCCAACGGCTCGTCACGTGTGTTGATGATGGCACGATTGAACTGCACCCATTCAAACAGATCGTTGTTGATATAGTCTGCCCGTTGGCTGATTTGAAAGACGTTGTCGATGGCGGGTTGGTTGATTTCACCGCGAAATTCGGCGGCGACCGTGGTGCCCACACGCCCGGAACTGGAGTAAAGCAGGCGAAGAGTCAGAAAACTTAGCAGGGATTGCACGTTGGCCTCAGTCAGCGGCGCGGTTCGTCGGACAAGATAATTTTCATGGCATCCAAAAGTCGCACCCGAGTAGTGATCGATATTGTTCCGAATAAAGCTCACTTCTTTTTCCAGCTTCAAGTCCCGAACCGCATGAAGAAGAATCGCATCGCCTGCCTGGTCATAGCGACAAATGTCCGCAAGCGACAAACACTCAGGGGTGCAATATTCCAAATGGCCCATGTCCACGTATGTGCGACCGCCATTAAATAAAAAACCGCCATTGCCCGCAGGCTCATCCCAGTCGCGCTGATGGACATCAATCAAGCCGTAGCGTTGGTTGGCAAAAACCCAGTCGCGAACGCGCGTGATGGCTCCGGGAGAAACAGGAATGTTGTTTGTAAGGCACCCGTACTCGGTTTCGAGGCCGACAATGCGGTTCATAGCTTTGCCCAATGTAATCCGGTTAGCGAAGTGGCGCGAATCGTGGCCGACACAAATTACAATTTCAAGGAGTCCAGCGTCAGTGAGTCATATTTCGCCTGGCGGGAGGCACCTCGGGAAAGCCATCCGATTTCAACTATTTTGTCTTCCGTGGCTTTACGCCAGCCTTTTTGACGTTCGGATTCAGCAGGCAATGAACCATCGAACGACTTTTGTCGCGACAGGCACCACCATGCCTGCAACAGAAGGTCAGCGGCATCCCTGCGGTTCATTTTCCCGTGAGTCGCCTGCTGTAACCATTGCTGGGCGGCCTGCTCCTGATCGTTTTGGCTGGCGCAGACTACGATGCCGCCGTTTTGTGACTGGAACGAGCCATCGAAATGCAGTCTAAAAAAAAGATCCTCCTTCGGTGACGAGCCCAGCTCGGCCAGCAACAGTTCAATCAAAAACGGGGCGCTGAAAATTTGCTCAAAATTGCTCTTTAGTTGGCCGCTCAATCCGAAGCTGACCAAGCGCCTGAGGCTGACATCCTCCGGTGCCCGGGTAAATGACTCCATGTGTGCCGCGTCGATGGCAGCCTGGCGGATTTTTTCGAGGTCAGCCGGATGCCCCAACCCGGCCATCGCATGGCGGTCGAATAATTCAAAGACCTTTGATTGGCCACTGCCCACGCCCAACAGAAGAATGCCCTCCTGAAGGCTTGTGCCCAGAACCGGCGTGCCGCTCTTGAGTTGTTCACGAACGTAGTCTCGCCGGTTGCCCATGGCTTCCAGCCAACGATATGGTTCCTCAATCATGTGTTCAGCAGGTTCCGCCGGGTTGCCTCGCGGATAGGAATTCTTTTTGCTGGGCGTCTGATATGGTTTCCACGCCGCCGGGACGGAGTACCTTGACTGTCGCAAAGGTCTCCGTTGCGGGATTGATGCCCCCGGTAGCTGAATCAAATTCCGCCGCAACCATCAGCAAGCGCAACGCAAATCGGACCGCCTCGGGCAGCTTCATTTCTGAAGGGCGTGGCGTGCCATAATGCTCCTGAAAACTGACGATGCTCCGGATGGTCACCGATCCGGAACCGGAAGCCGCATAGCCGACTGCCTGGAATTGTGCTCCCAGCGGATCATAAAAATAAACCTGCGCCTTGGGTGGGGAAACCGATTGATCCAGACCAGCAAACAACGGCACCACCACGCCCACACCCTGCATGGTCATGGGAAGGTTGTCCCGGAGCAACCGGGCCAATGCCCGGACCTTGGCGGGCAGGCTCAAGGGCTGCAATTGGCTGCGGCGAAAGTACTCAAAGGAAGTCTGAAGAACGCGCGCCATTTCAAACGCTGTCGCGGGCACGCCAGCAATGGCCAGGAGGGAGGTGGCGTCAATTTCGATCACCTTGTCCACGCGGTCGGTCACGATCACATTACCTGCTGTGGCCCGACGATCACCCGCCATCAGCACACCATCGGCAAACTGAAAGGCAAAGACTGTCGTGGCTTGAGTCTGTTGCGGAGCGTTTGCGGAAACCTCGCCCCGCAACATTGGAAGGTGATGCTTTTCCAAAAGTGAAAAAAAATCACCTGCGATGCGATGGGTTTCGCTCATGGTCGAAATGTTTCTCTTGCCTTTATTGTCCGGTGCGCTGTCGGTAGCGCTTGGCCTGGTCGGGATCCACTTTTCGCATTCGCTTCAGCAATTCTTCGGTGTTGGGCTTGTCCACTTTGGGAGAACCTGGACCCTCGCCGCCCCCGCCGGAGCCGGGAGTTGCCGGTCGTGTTTTTTGAGCTTGGTCAGGCATAACTATCAGAGTTGGAATTGTGTAACTCAAATTAACTTCGCAGAAAAAACGATTCTGACAAGGGAGCAAACCAGTATTTTTATTTTACTCATGGAATTTCCGATTCGAAAAAGCGGCATCGTGCCGACTTTTTCCTGCGGCGTCTCTGGGTACATT
>CALJZV010000578.1 GCA_937983475.1 uncultured Verrucomicrobiales bacterium | reverse complement strand
CCCACATCGATACGTTGTCCTTTGGTCAGATTGATGGGCATGGCGGCGGGGCGTTAGGAGTTTGCGTAGTCGGTCGCAATTCGGGCGACCGTCTGTCCGACGAAAATATCTTCCGTAGCATCGCCGATGGCAGCGAACTTCCACTCTGGGCCCTTCCGGTAGAGGCGGCCCATGATTAGCGAACGTCTGTCCTTGTATTGCGGTTCCGCCGCTACGTTGTAGGAGGCGAAAACATCTTTCACACGTGTCGGGGTGCCTTCAAACATGCGAATCTTTGCATAGGGAATCTGAGAAAAGTCTTGTTGCCCGCAGTTGTTCAAGAAAAAGAATATCTGACCCACATTCGGTGGAACCACTGCGAGATTCACGGTGATGATTTCATTATCAAGGCCGTCATCGCCGCCAGAATCACCAGCGCGGTCATCGCCAGTGTGCTTGAGGGCGCCGCCTGCGGCGGTCAATTTTCCTGGCGGCAGACCAAATTCTGCAAGCAGGTCCGGACGATAAAGCGGCGAGTAGATGTGATCGCAAACCTTCCCGTCCGTATTGAGAAGTACCGCACTGAGGTCAAGATCTACATTTTCGACCTTTTTTGTAATGCCGAGGAAGCCGCGTGATTCGATGGCTCCCCAGTTGACGCCCACACAGAACTCCGTCAGTGTAGCACCTGTAGATTTTTTGAGGTCAATTCGTTGTCCTTTAGTGAGGTTGATGGCCATGGCAAGGGTTGGGTTGGATTAACAATTAGAGTTTGAAATTCATTCCAAGAGCACTGAGCAGACCAATAATTGTCACGCCGACAATCGCGATGGCGAGGTTTGTCATGTTTGAAACGCTCGCCGAGGAAAGAGCGGTATTCAGATCAGGAGACGAAAGCTTTTCATAATTGTCGGTAGCGACCTTTAGCTCGGGAAGGGACGTAACAAGGGCGCCCGCGAAATAATGCAGCCCGGCAAAGACTGCTGAACCAAAGATACCTTTGAGGGCAACGGCATACACATCGCTCCAAGCCAGGAAGAGGCCATTCAGAATAAAGCTGACCAAAATGAGTCCGCCCGTTCCAAGGACGAGCGTTTTCCAGCATTCCAAGTGATCCCCATCCTCAATATCATCAAACAACTCGGGCCGATTCCTTTGCAGCGACTTGTCCCAAAGTCGGAAAAGAAAAACGCCTACCACGCAAATACCGGCACCAGCGAGCAACATGGTCCAGGGACGCAAAGCTACCCCTTCAGGCTTCTTTGCGAACTGATGAAAACCGGTCATAAACCAGAAGGCGAGGCTGGCAAAACCGAACATCAGCAACGCCATTAGAACATGAGAGATGACGAGTTTTTTTTCCTTCATGAATAACTTCAGCAAAGCCGCTGCCCTGCTGGTCTGCCCTGTGGCCATCCACTTCAAGATGACCCATACAGGAGCTACCAGAAACATTAAATACATGTTGGCAAAATTTGAGCCTAACGGGTTGGCGATTCCGCCGGCGCGCGCCATTCCCATTGATACAAACATGTTGGCCATTTCAGGGTTGTTAGTGCTCGCGTTGATCACCAAGGTCCGACTTTTGTCCCCGAAATGCTTTCCGGCCAATCCCGCTGAGGCATTTACCATCATATCGGTTGTGATGGGTATGCCCCATTTACAGATCAAAAAGGCAATAATTAAGGATTCGATTAAAAACCAATGACCGCCACCATAGTCGGCCAGTGCTGTGGATTGAAATTGGTGCAGACTGACAAGAATTTCCTTCATGGGTGAGTCTTTTAACGGATGTGACTCAAATCATTCAACAAAAAATTTATCATATTTTGCAGAGAGTCGGAATGGGACAGAAATTTCCATTCTCAATTTGCTGCGGATGTTGTGCACTTTGTTGTGTCTACTAATGAATAATCAGCTTTTTTGAGCGCGTAATTGAAGGTCAGCATGGCTGGTTCACCACCCACCCCTTTCCTCCGGCGCGACATCCTCGGCGGGCTCGGCAGCATTGCTGTCGCATCCATGCTGCGGGCCGAGGAAGGCTGGCAGCCGCCGAGCGGTCTGCCCGTGCTGCCACAGCGGGCGAAGCGGGTGATCTGGCTGTTCATGCGCGGCGGGGTCAGCCACATGGAGAGCTTTGATCCCAAGCCCGCGCTCAACCGCTACGCCGGCAAATCCATCGGCGAGACACCGTTCAAGGACGTGCAGAATCCGGAGCGGCTCGGCAAGGTGCGCGTGGTGGTGGTCAACGACGCCAACGGCCAGCAGCGCAACGTCATTTACCCCCTGCAGACCGGCTTCAAACGCTACGGCCAGTGCGGAGTGGAGATCAGCGACTGGTTTCCCCACATCGGCTCCTGCGCCGACGAGATCGCCTTCCTGCGAGGAATGTGGACCACGGACGACAACCACGGCGCGCAGGTGCAGTTCCACAGCGGGCGCCACATGCTGGAGCCGCGCGTGCCCACGCTGGGCGCCTGGGTCACCTACGGCCTGGGCTCGATGACCGACAACCTGCCCGCCTTCGTCAACATGGGGCCGCGCTACTTTGACCTGCGCGACGGCCATTACCTCGGCCCCGCCTACGACGCGGTGAACCTGAAGGTCGATCCCAAAAACCCGCTCACCTTTGCCTCTCCGGAGTTCGCCATCGGCCAGCCGCAGCAGCGCGCGCAGTTTGATCTCATCCACAAGCTCAACACGCTCAGCTCCGAGCAGTATCCCGGCGACAAAACGCTCGCCGCCCGCATGAAGGCCTACCGGCTCGCCTTCAACATGCAGACCGCGGTGCCGGAGACGCTCGATTTGGAAAATGAAAGCGCGGAGACGCAGCGGCTCTACGGCCTGGACGATCCGGCGACCGCGCCCTTTGCCCGCCAGCTTCTGGTGGCGCGGCGTCTGGCGGAGCGCGGGGTGCGCTTCATCCAGATCCAGCACGGCGACGGCGCGGCGGGCGCGTGGGACTCGCATTCCAAACTCAAAACCAACCACACCAAACTCGCCGGGCAGGTGGACAAGCCGGTCGCCGGCCTGCTCAAGGATCTCAAACAGCGCGGCCTGCTCGACGACACGCTGGTGGTCTTCGCCACCGAGTTCGGGCGCACGCCCGGCACCCAGGGCAGCGACGGTCGCGACCACCATCCCTACGGCTTCAGCGTGTGGATGGCCGGC
Organism: uncultured Verrucomicrobiales bacterium; assembly: GCA_937983475.1. Taxonomy (GTDB): domain Bacteria; phylum Verrucomicrobiota; class Verrucomicrobiia; order Limisphaerales; family JACDHS01; genus CALJZV01. The sequence continues at coordinate 1,806 of CALJZV010000578.1, read as the reverse complement.
GGCGGCGTCAAGGGCGGCACCATCCACGGCGCCACCGACGAGATCGGCTTCCACGCCGTCGAAAATCCGCACTACGTCACCGACGTGCACGCCACCATCCTGCACCAGCTCGGACTCGATCCGCGCCGCCTCGAAATCCCCGGCCGCAAGCGCCTGGAGCGCGACTTCGGCGAGGTGATCCACGGCGTGCTATCCTGAGGCAGCGCAGGGTGGGGCGGCTTGTCCTCAAGCCGCCGCGTGAGATCAAGCGGCACGCGGAGTCGGGGACGCTAATCGAGGCCAGTCAGCCATCAACGTGCAACGGCGCGTTGAGGACAACACGCCCTACCGGCTGCGCACCGCGCGCCAGCCATACCACAGCGCGAAGAGCGCGGCGCTCCAGTTCACCGCGCAGATGCCCCACCACACGCCCCAGATGCCCTGGTCCAAGGTGAAGGCCAGCGCGTTGAACACGATCAGCGGCGCGGCGATCTGGCGGTAGAGTCCCATCCACAGGCCGTAGGCCGGGCGCTTCATGCCCTGCAGCAGATACACCGTCACGAACAGCACCGGATACGCCGCCAGCGTGAGCGCGGCGATGCCGAGGTAGTCGCTGCCGTGGCGCAGCACCGCCTCGTCGTCGCTGAACAGCCGCATGGCCGCGCCGCGCAGCGGGTAGAGCAGCAGCCCGCCGCCGAGCATCAGCAGCGCGCCGTATTTCAAGCTGGTCAGCCAGGCCTCGCGCACGCGCTGCGGCAGCCCGGCGCCGTGGTTTTGCCCCACCAGACTGATCACTGCGAAGTTCAGGCCGATGGTGGGCAGCAGGATGACCTGCTCGATGCGCGTGGCGATGCCGTAGGCTGCCACCGCCTCCTTGCCGAAGTGCTGCACGAACCAGGTAATGACAAAGATGCCGAGCGCGACGGTGAGCATGCTCAGCGCCGCCGGCAGCGCCTGGCCGAGGATCAGCCGCAAGCGGTGCGGGTCCGGCTTGAAAGGGTCCGGCGTCAGATGCCGCAGCTCCTCCTCCCGCCGCACCCCGCGCCACAGCAGCAGGCAGCCGCCGATCTGCACGATCACCGTGGCCAGCGCGATGCCGCGCACACCGAGGGCGGGCAGGCCGAACCAGCCCCACATGAGCGCCGGATTGAGCACCGCATTGGCCAGGCAGCCGGCGATGAGGAAGTTGCGGTAAACGCGGCTGTCACCGTAGGCGTTGAGGCCCGCGTTGAGCGTCATTTGCAGGATGAAGAAGACGCCGCCGAGCAGGATGCCGTTCATGTAGGCCAGCGAGGTGTCGAGGTAGGCGCCCTCGGCGCCGAGCAGGCGAAACAAAGCGGGCGCCGCCAGCGTGCCGGCGACAGAAAGCGCCAGCCCCAGCAGCACCGCGAATCCCAGCGCCTGCGCATACAAATGCCGCGCCTCGTCCGTGCGTCCGCCGCCCGCGGCATTCGCCATCAGCGCGGTGGCGCCCTGGCTGAGGCCGCTGCCCGCGGAGATGAGGATGAAGAACACCGGGAAGGACAGCGACAGCGCGGCGAGCGCGTCCGTGCTGATGAGTCCCGCGCAATACGTGTCCACGAAGTTGAACATCGTGTTGAAGAACAGCCCCACGCTCGCCGGAATGGCGATGCGGCGGGTCAGCAGCGGGATGGGATCGACGGTGAGGGACGACATGCGTGGTCAGGAGAACGCCTGCTGACGCGGGAAAGGTTGCGCCCGGTGAGCGCACGGAGCGGGCTGAGGTGGAAGAGTTCGGGCGGCTATCCTAAATCCGTTAATTGGGAGTAGCCGCGAAGGAACACAAAGATCGCAAAGAGAAGGATT
>CALJZV010000577.1 GCA_937983475.1 uncultured Verrucomicrobiales bacterium | reverse complement strand
GGAAGATGAATTGCACTTTCTGCCAGCAAATGACAACCGAGCACCAATCCACCGCGCCAGGCGCGCCAGACTCCGGAAACGCCGCGCCGTCCGATTTCATTCGCGATATCGTGGCTGCCGACCTGAATGCCGGGCGTCACGCCAGGATCCACACGCGGTTTCCGCCCGAGCCCAACGGCTATCTGCACATCGGCCATGCCAAAAGCATCTGCCTGAACTTCGGCATCGCCCGGGAATTCGGCGGGATTTGCAACCTGCGCATGGATGACACCAACCCGACCAAGGAGGAGGTTGAATATGTCGAGTCCATCACCGCGGATGTCCAATGGCTGATCGCCGGCTGGGCCGATCATTGCCTGGGGCTCAAGCCCAAAGGCAAGTTGCCCGAGACGCAGTCCGTCAACGACCAGCCCGACTTTCATTTGCCCGCCGTTTTAATTCAAAAGGCCAACAGCCACGCGGAGCCCGACGCGCGCCTCGATCGTCCCACGGCGCGCGCGGCAGTGGCCTCGGCGGCGCTGGAGCCGTTCTACGCCTCGGATTATTTCGATCAGATTTACGAATACGCCGTCGCGCTCATCAAGAAAGGCAAGGCCTACGTCTGCGACCTGTCTCCCGAGGACACCGACGCCTATCGCGGCGCGCCCGACCGGCCCGGAAAGGACTCGCCTTTCCGCAACCGCTCCGCCGAGGAAAGCCTCGACCTGTTCACTCGGATGAAGAACGGCGAGTTTCCCGACGGCACACGGACCTTGCGCGCCAAAATTGACATGGCCTCGCCCAATGTCTGGATGCGCGATCCGGTGCTTTATCGCATCCGCCACGCCGCGCACCATCACACCGGCGACAAATGGTGCATCTACCCGATGTATGACTTTGCCCATTGCCTGAGCGATTACATCGAGGGCATCACGCACAGCATCTGCACGCTGGAGTTTGAGGTGCATCGCCCGCTGTATGACTGGATTCTTGAAAGCCTCGGCCTGCCGCGTCCGCTGCCGCACCAGTTCGAGTTCGCCAAGCTCATCCCCAGCCACATGATTGTCTCCAAGCGCAAGCTCATCCAGCTTGTGAATGACAAGCTCGTCACCGGCTGGGACGACCCGCGCCTGCCGACCATCTCGGGCATTCGCCGCCGGGGCGTGACTGCCGAGGCATTGCGCCAGTTCGCCATCGGCGTCGGCGTCACCAAATACATCAGCCTCACGGACATTGCCGTGTACGAGCACGCCATCCGCGAGGACCTCAACAAGCGCGCCCTGCGGCGCCTGGCCGTGCTGCGCCCGCTCAAGGTGGTTATCACCAATTATCCCGAGGGCCGGACTGAGGAACTTGACGCGGTCAACAATCCCGAGGACGAGTCCGCCGGCAAGCGCAAGGTGCCCTTCAGCCGCGAGCTGTTCATCGAGCGCGACGACTTCATGGAAACGCCGCCGCCCAAGTTTTTCCGGCTCAAGCCCGGCGGCGAGGTCCGCCTAAAATACGCCTACATCATCAAGTGCGACGAGGTGGTCAAGGACGCCGACGGCAACGTCACCGAGCTGCGCTGCACCGCCGACCTCGACAGCAAGACCGGCGGCGCCACGGCCGGGCGCAAGGTCAAGGGCACCATTCACTGGGTCAGCGCGCCTCATGCGGTGGACGCTGAGGTGCGCCTGTATGACCGCCTGTTCACTGCGGCCGAGCCGGATGCCGAGGGGGATTATCGAAAGCATCTCAACCCGAAGTCGCTGGAAGTGGTCACAGCGAAGCTCGAGCCGAGCCTGAAGGACGCGAAGCCGGAATTGCGCTATCAGTTCGAGCGCCTGGCCTACTTCTGCCTCGACAAGGATAGCACCCCCGACAGGCCTGTTTTCAACCGCACCATCACGCTCAAGGACACCTGGGCCAAGGAGGCGCAGAAGTTCTGATCTCTGAAGATTATGCCGTATCTGGCTGCTGTATTCAGTAAACCGGACAAATCTTTTAACGTGCGGTTTATTCGAGAACTTTCTCGGGAACAATATTCTGAATTTGAGAAAACATTGGCAGAGTTCAACAAGCTTCACCAAAGATTTTCATTACTACATATTCTGGAGCAGAATTTTTCGGCTCTTAACTTATTTCTCAGAAGGCTTTGTGAGGATTCATCGTTTAATTCATATAAAGCACACTCCGAGGCGAACCGTCATTTGATGAACTATCTTTCTTCGGGGTATGCTCTTCGAGAGCACCTTGAGAAGGCAGTAAAACGCGATTTTGGTCGAAAATCCAAAGAGCTATTTCGATTTGAAGGGTTCATTGAATATTTGGAAAGAACCAGTTTTGAGTATGCTTTTCTACAAGACTTTCGAGATTATGTACAGCATTGCGGCTTCCCGGTGGGTGAAATGCAGCTAACATCTGATAAGCATGGCAAGATTTTAACGCTTACATATTCCAAAACGGCTTTGTTGACAGATTATAAAACGAGAGGAAAAGATGCTTGGAGTAAAAGTAATTTACCAAACCGGCACGAAACTGAATTTGATCTGATTGCGCTTGTTAAAAAGCATCATCTTGTCGCGATGGCAGAGTTCTCAATTATCATTCAGGATTTTTATGGTGAAAATTTAAATCGCATCGAAGAAATTTTATCAGGCTACGATGCCGAGGCCAAAAATATTGAGCCAAATGCTATTGCAAAGATAGCGATGTCAGTTCCACCGAATCCGTCAAATGGGCGGATTACTTTCCGTGATATCCCAAGGAACCCGTTCGATTTGTTGGGAATTTTTCGGAAAAGAATCAGCCGAAATGTCGTCGTGTTGAATTACCAGTTAATTGAACACGATAACTATTATGATGTCCGAAAATGCGAAGTAATGGGATTTCACCCGGAAATGACAAATTTGGATTATGATCCGTTTCCAGAGGCAAAAAATGGTGACGTCGTATTGCGAGCGTTAATGAGTCGGGATCTTTTGCTTTATGCTAAATTGGAGGCGCCGGTGTCACTTGATTTGAATCTTTCCACATGCCTTGAACTGGATGGGCATAGGTTTTTTATAGATAAAATTTCGATGAGAATTAATACGGACAGTGACCAGGCTTTGTTCGATGTCGAAGGCTCAGAACGGAAAATTTATCGAGAGCCTATCAAAATTTTAGCTGAGTTTCGAAAGGAGTTGGCAGAAAAGCGAAGTTAAAAACTTTGGGATAAAGCTGCACGAGCGTTGAATGGGTTTCATGCCGTTCGTTCGTAAGCGTCACCCCAAGCACCGCTTGACGATGTTTGAAGAGTCATAAACGTCGT
>CALJZV010000576.1 GCA_937983475.1 uncultured Verrucomicrobiales bacterium | reverse complement strand
GCCGCGCTCTCCTTGCAGTAAAATAAAAGTGAGCCAAAACACTTTTCACACGGAGCAAACGACATGAAAAACACTGAATCCAGCGCTGTCGAACACCCCTTTGTTCAGGGACTCAAACCCGAAAATCGCCGCCTTGCCGCCCAAGGTGCCACCAGAAAAAAGTTTTCACCCGGTGAGATTCTGTTCCGCGAAGGCGAGCCGGCCAATCGCTGTTTTTTGATCGAAACCGGAAAGGTGCTTCTTGAGACCCGCACGCCCGACCACCAGAGCATCAAGCTGGAAATCGTTCATGACGGCGACGTCGTGGGCTGGTCCTGGTTGTTTCAGCCCTTCTGCTGGCACTTCCAGGCCGAAGCAATCGAGCCAACCACCGCCATCGTTCTGGATGGAGGACATCTGCTGGTGACCAGCGAGGAAAATCACGACTTCGGCTACGACCTGATGAGCCGGGTGACGCAACTGCTGATCCACAGGCTTCAGTCGGTGCGCCAATGCCTGGTTGAATCCCAAGGCATCTCGCTGAAGGCCAGCAATCAACTGTCTGAGCCTTCACCGGCCACCGCTTGAACAACCCGGCGCAAAACAAGGTGAGCTTCTGGCAATTTAGGCTGAGCGCTTGGCCTCGTTCTGGCGCAGCGTGGCTATGGAGTGAACGAGTCCCTTCATTTTTCTGAAACTGCCAGTCCGTTTTCCGTGATTGTCGCTTACGACGAGGCCGCCGCGCAGCAGCATGCCTTGAGACTTTTCGATCATTTGAGCCGCAGTTTTGAATCCCGGCTGGAGTTCACCTGCACTCAATGCCGGTTCGATCAACTGGCCCATCGCCAGTTTGCCAGCGAGGCATCGGCCGTGGCGTCGTCGGCCAACCTGGTCATCATCGGCACGGTTCACGGCGAGGATTTGCCCAGCGCGGTGAAGAAATGGATCATCCACTGGCTGGAGCAGAGTCATCCGTCAAACGCAGCTCTGGTGGCAGCGGTTAAAAACACGGGGCAGAACAACGACACCACCCGCGTCCATGCCTACCTGCAGGACGCCGCGAACCAGGTCGGCGTGAACTTCTTCCCGGGAGTGTTTTGATCAATCGAGGTGAAAGAAAGAAACCCAGTAACCTATCAATCTGGTGAATATTCTTTGCTCGCAACTCGGCCGTTTTCGAACCTTATCAATATGGCCTCACAATTTGGTTCGGCTGAGTTCTCGGGATTCATAACGAACCAGAATAAACTGTCCCGCTTGTGCTCTGTGAATATCGGGCGGCGCCTTGGCCCGTTATCTGGGTAATGGCGACCTAGTTCGGCAAAAACCTGCTCGCGAGTCATTCCAACCTGAATGGCACTGTAGAACGCCTTGTATGTCCGAAACCGGCTATCAGTCAGTTCCGGATGAAAAACTAGAAAAACGCAGGCCGCTGGTGTCATAAAAATCAACGCAAATACAACCATCATTGAAGTGTTTAATCGGCTCCGGGATTGGCAAGCAGTGATTATAGCGACAATCGAGACGATCAGACTGAAAGCCGCAACCAGAATGAACGGATGAACATCAAAACTCATAACGCAAAATAAATCGTGGACAGCGATAAATCACGCGGCCAGCTTCGCAATATGCGGCCAGAAAACAATGGCTCCGATTACCCCGGCGCCAGCCGCAGCGAAAAGAACCGCGCCTGCGGCCACGTCCTTCGCATCACGAATCAACGAGTGAAATCCCGGCGAAGTCGCGTCGGCAAGGAACTCAATCGCCGTGTTGAACGCCTCCGCAGCCCACACGCTGGTAACGGCAATAACGATCCAGCACCACTCCTCGCGGGCCAGATTGAAAAAGAGTCCGGCACCAAGAACAATCAACGTCGCCACAGCGTGAATCCAGGCATTGTGTTGAGAGAGAATCATTCGCCCAATGCCGCAAAAGGCATATTTGAAGCTGCGAATTCGACTGGCCAACTGAAACGCCCTTCTCTGCGAATCTTGCCTGGATGAAGTGCCATTCATGCGGGGGAGTGTGGTCATCAGCCTCGCACTGAACAAGCTGTAAGAGTCGAAAGACACCTATTCTGAGTTGCAGCGCAGGGAGGGCCTAATCTTCAAAAACGTCTGGTATTTTTTATCAGGGTGATAAACTGTCGGGCCATGAACGCTCCCGGACCTTTTCTGAGCCGCTGGGTTTTGAAATTTCCTCGTTTTTTAAGTTTTGCCACATGGGCACCTCTGCTGCTTTTGCCCGGTTTCACCTCCGCCAACCCGTTCGCAGAAAATGTCCGCAAGACCGATCCTCTGCCGCCTTTGGAGGAATTAAAAACCTTCCATCTGCCCGACGGGTTTGAAATCCAACTGGTCGCCGCCGAGCCGGACATCGCCAAACCCATGAACATGGCGTTTGATTCCAAAGGGCGCCTTTGGATCACCGAGTCGCGCGAGTATCCCTACCCTGCCCCGCTGGACCAAAAGGGCCGCGACGCCATCAAGGTTTTGGAGGATTTTGACCCAAAGACCGGGCGCGCCCGCAGGATCACCACGTTCGCCGACGGGCTGAACATTCCCATCGGCCTGAATCCCTACAAAAACGGCGTCATAGCCCACAGCATTCCCAACATTTATTTCTTCCAGGACACCGACGGCGACGGCCGCGCGGACAAGCAGGAGGTGGTTCTGGGAAAATTCGGCTACGAGCAGGACACCCACGGCATGACCAGCTCCTTCCGGCGCGGGTATGACGGCTGGATGTACGCCGATCATGGCTTCAAAAACACCTCCACGCTCACGGCCAAGGATGGGAGCACCATCACGCTTAATTCCGGGAACACCTACCGCGTCCGCGTGGACGGCTCGCGCGTCGAGCAGTTCACCTGGGGCCAGGTGAATCCGTTTGGCCTGGCCTTCGATCACCTTGGCGATTTGTGGTCCGCCGACTGCCACAGCTCGCCGGTGTATCAATTGCTGCGCGGTGCTTATTACCCCAGTTTCGGCAAGCCACACGACGGGCTGGGATTGGGCCCGAACATCTGTCAACACGCGCATGGGGCCACGGCCATTGCCGGCATTGTCTTTTACGGCGACGACAAATTTCCCGAGGAGTTCCGCAACAACCTCTTCGTCGGCAACGTCGTCACCTGCCGCATCAACCGCGATTCCTTTATCGAAAGCGGTTCCACCCGGGTCACTAAGGAGGAACCCGATTTTCTTCGGAGCGACGACCCGTGGTTCCGCCCGGTGGATTTGCAACTCGGACCCGAAGGAGCGATGTATCTGGACGACCTCGACAACCGCATCAT
>CALJZV010000575.1 GCA_937983475.1 uncultured Verrucomicrobiales bacterium | reverse complement strand
GCGGCGGGTTCGCGAAAGTTGATGTTGTTGCAGTCGCCGCTGGTGCCGTTGGACATAATGGCGACAAAGGCCGGCTTGCTCTGAGCGGCGCCAAGCAGTTCGCCCATGCGGTCGCAGAACGCGCCAAAGTAATCCGAGGAAACGGTGCCCGTCGGCACCCCGCCGCAGTAGTGCAGTGAATAATTGGCCAAGAGCGCGATGGGGCGCCCGTCGAGCGCCTGCACGGAAATGACCGGCACCTCCGGGTCGGTCGGCCCGGCGGGCTCCACCAGGTCGGGGCTGCCCCGGCTGGGATTCATGCGCACCAGGTCGTTGGTGCCGCCGAAAGGATCGGTGTTGATGACGCCGGGTTTCATTCTCCAGCGGCGATTGAACACATGCCGTGGCTCGCTCTCAACGGCCCAACCGATTTTAGCCGGCTCAAGATGGTTCATGGCCTGCAACACCGCGTCCGCCAGGCGCAAGGCAAGAAAGCGCTGGTATTCCTTGTCGGGCTCGCTTTGAAAGGCGCCAACGGCCGCCGGGGCCGAATGCGTGTGCGTGGCGGCCATGAGGATGTTTTCTTTGGGCATGCCGGATCTGTGATGAATGATGGCCTTGGCCTCGTCGTAGGTTTCCCGGTTAATCATGCAACTGTCGGCCACCGCAATCGCGAGGCGCGTTTCGCCGTCGTCCAGCACCATGGCGCGGACGTGCAATTGATCATGGATGTTGGTGCCGCGATGGCTGCGAAAGTTTCCCGCGATTTCCAATCCCATCCACGGGGTGATGTTGGACGTCGCCGCTCCGGCGCGAAAAACCTTTGCGGGCTGACCGGCTTGAGGCTGGCCGAAAGCGGCAACCACCGTTCCGGCGATCAACGAAGCCGCCAAACAGAAATTGAGGGAGAGGTGCGTTTTCATTTTTTCAAGTGTTTGTCCAGGAACCATTCCGCCACCGCGCGCGCCTCGGGCGAATATGCATGGCCCTGGCGATGATTGAACCAGCCGATATTTTCAGCAGCGCCGGTTATTTTGTAAACAGGCTGGACTGCTTCGATAAACGCCCAGCCTTTGTCGTTGTCCGCTGATTCACCCGCCAAGAGCAGGAACGCGCGCGGCGCAATCAGCGCCAGAACCTGATGGTTTTCCAGCGGGAAGCCGAACTGCTTGATCTGCGGGCCGAAATACCACGCCGCGTCCCAGTTGCTGAAGCGCAGACCGATGCCGCCCTCGCTGGAAACCACCGCCTTGTAACGCTCGTCGAACGCCCCGGCATACAACGCCACCTTGCCCCCGAGCGAATGGCCGATGCAACCAATGCGCCGCCTGTCCACAAAGGAAAGCGACTCCAAAAAGTCCGCGGCGCGAATGGCGTCCCAGGTCATGCGCGTCATGCCGGTCCAGTCCGGGTGCCGCTGCTGCATGCGCCGCGTGTTGCCCTTCCAGTCCGCGCCCTCGTCGAAAATGAAGTTGCGCGGGCACCACACGACATAGCCGCGCGCCGCAATATGCGGTCCCATGCGCTTTTCCTCGGGATACGACTCATCAACGCCGGCCACGCCCTTGGCCTGCAACGGCGTGGTGGGATGAAACACCACGACGGCGGGCAGGCGTTTCTTTGCGCCCTTGGGCGTGAGCAAATAGCCGTCGGTCCACACCCCGTCCTCGATCTGGTAACGCACGAACTGGCGGGTGAATTCCGGAAAGTTTTCGGACTGAAGCCACTCGGTTTTCAACGGCGCGCGTCGTGACGGCCATTGGCCCATGAATTCCAGCCACCGCGATTGAATGGCCTCGCGCTCGTTGCGCCACTGGGAAGCCGTGCGAATGGGCGTGCCGTTATCGGTCCGGCGCAACGGGGCAAGGCGCGGGGCGTCGGCGGGCCGAGGCTGCGGCGGGGACTGCAACGAGGCGTCCTGCGCGGGCACACCGGCTGTCAGATAAATGAAAAGCAATCCGGTTAAAACTACAGTGAGTCTGGGCATGATTTTGCTTTATCGGTCTTCTGCATTTATGCAACCGTCCAGCCGAAGCAATGAAGTCGTAGGTGTGTAGTCATCAATCAATCAAACCTGCCCACGGGAGCAAACAAATCAATACCGAGACAGCAGCAGCAACCAGCCAAGTGGCAAACGTCTGCTTTGGCTGCGGCCATGTTGAAACAGGTCGCAGCCGCAACATAATAAGCAGCACGCCCAAACTTGCGATTAATGCCGCAGCCAGCATGATGATGCGAGTCACCGCGTCCGGAGGAGTAAGCAACACCGTTGCTACCAACGCTGACACAGCCGCCGCCATCAGTGTTCTCATAGTTATTAGGAAGTGAATTTTTCGACCAAGGGTTTTGAGTTTGCCGGTGAAAAATCTGGTCATCAATCTTTTAGCCCGACCAAAACGCGCTTCACAAACTCC
>CALJZV010000574.1 GCA_937983475.1 uncultured Verrucomicrobiales bacterium | reverse complement strand
TCGACCACAGCCGGCCGCGCAACAACGGCCCGGGCACAGGCCGCGATTTGCGCGCCGCGCTGGACCCCGTGCTGGCCGTCCGGCCCTTGTCGCCCACGCAAAAACCGAGCATGGGCTGCAACATCAAGTGGAAACCCGGCAACGCCCCGGAGTATTTTTGAGAGCGGAATGATAGCTAACCGTGACGCGTGATAACAAAAAGCGGCTTTGCGAATTCTTTCACGTTTCACGTTCCACGCATCCTATTTCTGCCGACACTTTCGCTTTATCCTGACGCCTCTCCATGCCTCCCCTCCTCGCCATCGAAATCGGCGGCACCAAGCTGCAAATTGTCACCGGTGACGGCACGGGAATCATCCAGGAGCGGCACCGCTTTTCGGTGTCCAAAGCACAGGGCGCTGGGGGCATCCGTCGGCAAATTGAAACCACGCTCCAAGGCATTTGCGGCAAAATAAAACCTGCGGCCATGGGCGTCGGATTCGGCGGGCCGGTGAACCGCCCAACCGGGCGCATCGCCTGCTCGCACCAGATTGAAGGCTGGTCGGATTTTCCGCTGGCCGAGTGGCTTCATTCGCTCACCAGCGCGCCGGTGTTCGTGGACAACGACGCCAATGTTGCCGCGCTGGGCGAGGCGGTTCACGGCGCGGGCCAGGGATTCAACCCCGTGTTTTACGTGACGCTGGGCAGCGGCGTGGGCGGCGGGTTGGTGGTTAACGGGGCTTTGTTTCACGGCGCAATCCCCGGCGAGTCGGAGATTGGCCATCTGCGGCTGGACAAGTCCGGCACACTGCTCGAATCGCGCTGCTCGGGCTGGGCCGTGGACCGGAAAATCCAAGAGGCAATTAAAACCCATTCCGACGGGGTGCTCGCCCATCTGTGCGGCAATAAAAATGAGGGCGGCGAGGCGAAATTTCTTAAGGCCGCGCTGGAGAAAAAGGATCCGGTGGCCGAGCGCATTTTGACCGAAACCGCCGAGGATCTGGCGTTTGGGCTCTCGCACGTTGTTCATTTGCAGCACCCGCAGATCGTGGTTTTAGGCGGCGGCCTGTCATTGGTCGGCGAGCCGTTGCGCGGCGCGGTGGAGCAGATGATGCCGCGCTTCCTGATGGAGGTGTTTCATCCCGGCCCCAACGTCGTCCTCGCGGCGCTGGGCGAGGACGCCGTGCCGGTGGGCGCGCTTGAACTGGCGCGGCAGGGATTGGCGTTGTGAGTTTCTGAAAATTCCAACGCTCAACTTGAATTGGCCTTTATTTCCCCTACACTTAAACCCGCATGAACCAGTGGATTTCCGATTACATCCAGGCGCAAAAAGCCGCTTTGGACTCCATTTCCGTTGACGGCGTCGCCCAGGCCATCCAGGCCCTTCAGCAGGCCCTGAAAAGTGACAGCCAGATTTTTGTCTTTGGCAACGGCGGCAGCGCGGCCAATTCCTCTCATTTTGTCACCGATCTGGGCAAGGGTTCATCCGACAAGGTCGGCAAGCGGTTTCGCGTGCTTTCGCTCAACGACAACGTGAGCTGGATGACCGCCATCGGCAACGACTACAGCTACGACGTGGCGCTCTCCATCAGTGTCAGCGGCAACTCGCCCAATTGCGTCAAGGGCCTGCAATGGGCCAAGGACAACGGCTTGAAAACCATCGCGCTTGTCGGTGCCAAGCGTGGCCGCATGGCCGAGATCGCCGACCAGGTGATCGTCATCAACGACACCCACTACGGCCGGGTTGAGGACGCGGAGATGGGCATCCTGCACATGCTCTGCTACGCATTCATGGAAAACCCGCAGTGGGGCAAGGTGTAGTCTTTCTCGCTGAAATTCTTTTTTCGCAGCCGTCACTTTTCCGGCTTCCAATTTTCATTTGGCTCATTAGCTTTGGCCTCCGCTATGCCTAAACCGACCACCTACAAATTTTGTTTCGGCCCCTGGAATTTCAGCGAAGGCCAGGACCCCTACGGCCCCACCACGCGCCCCGCTCAGACGTTCGACTGGAAGCTCGATGCGCTCAAGAAACTGGGCTACGACGCGATGATGTTCCACGACGACGACGCAGTGCCCGACATCGACAGCAAGTCCGAGGCGCAGATTCGCAAGGAGGCCAAGGAACTCAAAAAGCGGTTGAATGATGCCGGCATTGCCCCTGAAATGGTCGCGCCCCGCCTGTGGTTCGCCCCGCAGACCATTGACGGCGCCTACACCAGCAACGACCCCAAGCACCGCAAATACGCCATCGACCGTTCCCTGCGCTGCATTGATATCGCCAACATTCTCGACACCGACCTGCTGGTCCTCTGGCTGGCGCGCGAGGGCACCTACGTTCGCGAATCCAAAAGCTGCCAGCGCAGCATGGAACTGCTCGTCCAGGCTCTGGACAAGATGCTCGCGCACGACAAAAAAATTCGCCTCTCCATCGAGCCCAAGCCCAACGAACCGATGGATCATGCCTACATTCCGACCATTGGGCACGCCCTGGCCATCGCCCAACTGACCCGGGACCCCAAGCGCGTCGGCTGCCTGATCGAATCGGCCCACTGCATTCTTGCCGGTCTGGATCCGTCCGACGAAATCGAGTTTGCGATGACCTTTGGCAAACTCTGGTCGCTGCACCTCAACGACCAGAACGGCCTCAAGTACGACCAGGACAAGCCCTTTGGCAGCACCAATCTCCGCAGCGCCTTTGACCAGGTCCGCTCGCTGGAGCGCACTGGATATGGTCGCAAGGGCGAATACGTCTGCTTCGACGTCCATCCCTTCCGCACCACCAAGCCCGAGCACTGGATGAAGCACCTGGACAACAGCCGCCGCACCTTCATGCATCTGGTGCAAAAGGCCCGGTCCTTCGATGAAAAGAAGGCGCAGCAACTGGTTGCCGACCGGAATTACCAGGACCTCGACCAGATGGTCATCGAGCATCTTTTGGGCAAATAAAACCGGAACAACGCCACCATAAGACCATCCTGGGGCCTCTTGGACACTTACGCGCTGCTGTGCGGCCTGGCGTTGTTCAAAGCCATCGTACCTTGTGGGCAAGTCAATTGGCTGCTGGCCAACCCTGTTTGAATTGGGTAGCTTCGCGGCTACCTGATGAACAACCAAAGCGCTTCCGAATCACGCCCACTGGTTTATCCCCCCGGCTTTCGGGCCCGCCGCGGCCTGAACTGGTTTCTGCTCGGCCTCATGTATGCCACCTATTACATGTGCCGCTACAACTTCCGGTTCGCGACGCCGGGCATGGTGGAGGAGTTCGGTTTCAGTAAGGCGCAGATTACGGACATCCTGAGCGCCTGGGCCATTGCCTACGGGACTGGGCAGCTTGTCAACGGCCTCTTATCGGACCGCATCGGCGGCAAACTGGCCATGGCCATCGGGGCTGTGGGCACGATTGTGGTCAACCTGGTTTTCGGCTTCGGCTCCTTCGCAGGCACGTTTTCCACGTTTGCCCTGATCTGGCTGCTCAACGGCTGGTTCCAGTCCTTTGGCGCGCCGGGCATGATCAAAATCAATGCCGCATGGTTCAACCGCACCGAGCGCGGCACCTTCTCGGGCATTTTCGGCTTCATGATCCAGATGGGCCAGTTTGCCATTAACAATCTGGCGCCTTTCATTCTGGCCGGATTTTCCATCGGCATCTGGGTTGTTGCCGAGGGGGAATGGCGCTGGCTGTTTAGAATTCCCCCGCTGATTACGATCGCGGCGGTAATCCTGATGTTGTTGTTCACGAAGGAATCGCCCGAGCAGGCCGGATACCCCGGGGTGGTCAAGGACGACGTCAGCGGCGATGACGACACCGGCACCCGCGTCAGCCTGGCCCAATCCTTCGCGACGATTTTCAAGCATCCCTTGGTCTGGTTCTACGCCGTGGCCTATGCCTGCACCGGCGCGGTCCGGCACAGCTCGGACCAACTGGCCGTTCTATACTTCGTCGAGCAGTTGCACTTTGACATGAAAAACAAGCCCCCGGCCCTGTTCTGGACAATGAACCTGATGCCCTTGGTGGCCGTGCTCGGGTCGCTCGGGTCGGGCATCATTTCGGACAAGTTTTTCAAAGGGCACCGCTCTCCGGTGGCCATGAGTTTATATTTCATGGAAACCGCGGTCATTTTGATCGCGGCAGCGGTGATTTTCACCGGCGTGGTGGGGCCGACCCCCATGGGCATATTCCTGGGCTGCCTGTTTCTAATCTTCATTTCTCTGACAGCCAATTCCACCCACTCCATCGTGGGCGCGGCGGCGCCGATGGATATTGGTGGGCGTAAAATGGCCGGTTTTGCCGCCGGGGTGATTGACTCCTTTCAGTATTACGGCATGGCCATTGCGCTGCCCCTGACCGGTCGGCTTATTGATAAATATGGCTGGAACGTCTGGTACCCGACGATGGCCGGGTTCGGCATCATCGGGGGGGTGACAATGCTGATGGTCATGATCAAACAACGGCGCATGGCACGCTTAACATCGGCAAATTAAGGCGAATTTTGAACATTTTTGGCCTTTGCGGACTCCAATAGTCGGCGTTAAAATTGAAGCTGAACTAAACGTATGTATTTCGATCCATTTTGGTGGTTGGCGATTCCGGGACTCTTGATCGGCATTTACGCCCAGATCAAGCTATCGTCCACGTACAGCCGCTATATTCAGGTGCGCGCAGACTCCGGGCTGACCGGGGCGCAGGCCGCCCGGGAGATCCTGGATCGCGCCGGGTTGTCTGGCATGCCGGTCAACGAAGTGGGCGGTCATTTGACCGACCATTACGACCCGACCAAGAAGGCGTTGTTCCTGTCGTCGGAAAACTATCATGGCCGCTCACTGGCGGCACTGGGCGTCGCGGCCCACGAAGCCGGGCACGCCTTGCAGCACAAGGCCGCTTATGCGCCATTGAAGCTGCGCATGTGGATGGTGCCGGCGACCCAGTTCGCCAGCACGGCGTGGATTGGCATCTTTATTCTGGCGCTGTTCATGGGGTTCAACGACTTCCTGATCAGTCTGGCCATTGGCGTTTTTGCCGTGATCAGTTTTTTCCAACTCGTCACACTGCCAGTGGAATACGACGCCAGCCGTCGCGCCAAAGACCAATTATTGGCGCTGGGACTGGTCGGCCGCAATGAACAGGCAGGCGTCAGCCGCGTGTTGAACGCCGCTGCCCTGACCTACGTGGCCGCCTTGGTCTCGTCGGTGCTGATGCTTCTGCGCTTCCTGATGATGGCGCGCAGCCGGGATTAAACCGGAGCGTCAGGCATCTGATTAATGGAATCGGGAGTTCGCCTGCGAAACATCGTGGGAAACTCCAGCAGCCTTGAATCAGGCTCGACTGGCTTGCGGCCAGATTCATTAAAATTCAAACTTTCTGAAAACAATGGCAGTCCGAACACAACCCAAAAAACCAGCCACGCTCCGCAGGCGAGCGCAGGTGAAACCCGTGCGCAAAAAGCAGGCACCCAAGCACGGGGTGTCGTCCCGCGCGAAAACTTCAACACGCGCCAAGGTGGTGAAACTGCCCGAGCCGTCGGCAAAGACTGGGCCAGCCTCAGTTCCGCGCGATCAGGAGGCCGTGACTCCGGCACCGGAACGCGAGCGTTCCTCGTACGATGGCGATACAGCCATCAAGCTTTACCTTCGGGAAATCGGCCAGGTGGCCCTGTTGACGCCCGAGGAGGAGATTGAGCTGGCCGCCAAAATCAAGAAGGGCGACAAGAAGGCCCGCGAGCACATGATCAAGGCCAACCTGCGCCTGGTGGTTAAAATTGCCCATGACTACGAAGGCTTCGGCCTGCCCCTGCTCGATTTGATCAACGAGGGCAACATCGGCCTGATGAAGGCCGTCGAGCGCTTCGATCCGGCCAAAGGCGGCAAGCTTTCGACCTACGGCTCCTGGTGGATCAAGCAATCCATCAAGCGCGCCCTGGCCAACCAGTCCAAGACCATCCGGCTCCCGGTTCACTTGGTGGACAAGATCGCCAAAATGCGCCGCACGGCCATGAAGCTGCACGAGGAACTTGGCCGAGAGCCGACCGACGAGGAACTGGGCGACGAACTGGGCATGACCGCCTCCCGCGTCTCGCAGATGCGGACCGCCGCCATTCGCCCGGCGTCACTGGACGCGCCCATCGGTGACGATGAATCCAACAATTTCTCCGAGATTGTCCAGGACGAGAACGCCTTCACCCCCTACGAGCAGCTTGAGGACAAAACCGTCACCAAGATGCTCCAGGAAATGGTCAAGACACTCGACCCGCGCGAGTCCACCATCCTGCGGTATCGCTTCGGGCTGGACGGCGGGCCGGAAAAAACTTTGGAAGAAGTCGGCCACAAGTTCGGCGTCACCCGCGAGCGCGTGCGCCAGATCCAGAACATTGCCCTCAACAAGCTTCGCAAAATGATCGAGAAGCTCGAGGCGGTGCAGAAGTAACGACACAGTTACATTTCTCCACAGGAAACACCTCCAAAGCGCGGTTTCATTTTCCTCAAAGGACGGCGCGGCGTCCTTTCAAAAAATTTCTCGCAGCCCTCCGCAGACGCCGACATAATTTTGCCCGATGAGCACTGTCACAACCGATTCGGCCCTTCGCGATCTGGCCTGCGCCATTCGCACCATTCCCGACTTTCCCCAGCCCGGCATCCAGTTCAAGGACATCACGCCGGTGCTGCAAAACGGCCCCCTCTTTGCCAAGTGCATTGACGAGCTGACCCATTGCTTCAAGCCGGGCGATGTGGACGCCGTGGTGGGCATTGACGCGCGCGGTTTCATCTTCGCCTCCGCCGTCGCCTACAAGCTCCAGTGCGGCTTTGTGCCCGTCCGCAAGAAGGGCAAGCTGCCCTATCAGACTTACGAGGAAAGCTACCAGCTTGAGTATGGCGCCAGCACCATCGCCATTCACACAGACGCCGTGCATCCGGGCAGCCGCGTGCTGCTGGTGGACGACCTGCTGGCCACAGGCGGTACCGCCGCCGCCGCCGCCGAACTGCTCCGGAAAGTCGGCGCGAACATCCTGGAAATCTCATTCTTCATCGAGCTGAGCTTCCTCAAGGGTCGCGAGAAATTAAAAGGGTTCCCGGTCCGCTCGCTGGTGACTTACTGAACATGAGTGCCGAGCGGCGAATGGCAAATCAAACGGAGCACGGTCTTGCCGCCCTTTCATTTGGTCATTGGCCATTGGTCCTTGAACATTTCTAAATGGACTGGCTGCGCTCACTCGACACGTCGGCCTTCCGCTTCGTCAACATCTCGTTGAGCCACCCGGTTCTGGACCGGGTGATGCCGTTTTTCAGCGACAACGTGATTTTCTTTCCCGCGCTGGTCGTGGTGGCCGCGCTGCTGCTCTGGAAAGGCGGCGTCAAGGGGCGCGTGTTCGTCTTCATGCTGCTGCTGGTCGTTTCCATCGGCGACGGCTGGATTTGCAAGACGCTCAAGGAAACCATCGGGCGGCTGCGGCCATTCAATGTCATTGAAGATGCCAACGTGCTGCTGGGAAAAGGCGGCAGCGGCAGCATGCCCTCATCCCACGCGGCCAACTGGTTTTCCGCGACCATGGTGGCCTTTCTTTATTACCGCCGAAGCTGGCTGTGGATGCTGCCCGTGGCGGTGACGGTCGGATTTTCGCGCATCTACAACGGCGTGCATTATCCCGGCGACGTGCTGGCGGGCGCCGCGCTGGGAGCGGCCTATGGATTCGCCATCGTGCGGGGTTTTAATTGCCTGTGGGAACGATTCGGTCCCCGCTGGATGCCGCTGTGGCATCAAAGACTGCCGTCGTTGATTCACGTTTCGCGCTTCACGCCTCAATCACCCGCTTCGGCCCAACCGGCAGTCACCGACGCCCAGTGGCTTCGCGCCGGGTATCTGGTTATTTTCATTTTGCTGGTGGCGCGGCTGGGTTACCTGGCGGCGGGCAAAATCGAACTGAGCGAGGATGAAGCCTACCAGTGGCTCTGGTCCAAGCACCTGGCGCTCTCCTATTACAGCAAGCCGCCGATGATCGCCTACGCGCAGTTTCTCGGAACCTCGCTGTGGGGCGACACCACCTTTGGCGTGCGCTTTTTGTCGCCGGTGATTGCCGCGCTGCTGAGCTTTCTCACGCTGCGGTTCCTGGCGCGCGAGGTGTCGGCGCGCGTCGGCTTTCTGGCTGTGGTGATGGTTTCCGCCACACCCCTTCTGGCCGTGGGGGCGACCTTGATGACCATTGACCCGCTGCTGGTGCTCTTCTGGACCGCGGCCATGATTGCCGGATGGCGGGCCTGCCAACCAACCGGCACCACCGCGCAATGGTGCTGGGCGGGCCTCTGGATGGGCCTGGCGTTCCTGAGCAAATACACCGCGCTGTTCCAGTGGGTGTGCTGGCTCATTTTCTTTGCGCTCTGGCCGCCGGCCCGGGCGCAACTGCGAAAGCCCGGTCCCTGGCTGGCCTTGCTCATCACCCTGGCCTGCACCCTTCCCGTGCTGGTGTGGAACGCGCAGCACGGCTGGATCACCGTGTCGCACGTCGCCGACAACGCGGGACTCACCGAGCCGTGGCGGCCCACGCTGCGTTACTTCTGGGATTTTCTCGGCTCGCAGGCGGCGCTGCTCAACCCGGTGTTCTTCCTCGGCATGCTGTGGGCGGTCTTCGCCTTCTGGAAACGCCACCGCCGCGACAGCCTGCTTTTATTTTTCTTCAGCATGGGCGCGCCGGTCTATTTCGGTTACCTGCTCTTCACCTCCTACAAGCGCGTGTTTCCCAACTGGATTGCGCCCGCGATTCTCCCGCTGCTGCTGCTGGCGCTGGTCTATTGGGAACGCCGCTGGCGCGAAGGCCTTTTCGCCGCCAGAAAAATCTT
>CALJZV010000573.1 GCA_937983475.1 uncultured Verrucomicrobiales bacterium | reverse complement strand
GACTCCCAATAGCAGCAGAATCATCAGGATAATCAGAATTGTGCCCAGGGTCATGGTGACCTCCTTTCTTCGGTTTGGTCAGTATTTCGGTTGCGCGCCGGCCGGCTCCGGCATTTTCACGGCGATGTCGTTTCGCACCGTGCGGACGCCTTCCACCTGCCGGGCGAGTTGCTCGGCACGCTGTTTTTGCCTGTAGGTGTCCACGAAGCCGGTCAACTGGACTTCGCCACGAAAGGTGTCCACCTTCACGTCCAACCCCTCGACCTGGGAATCCGCCAGCATTTTGCTTTTGACCTTGGCGGTAATCGCCGAGTCATCCAGCGTCTGGCCTGTGCTGCGACTGTAGCGGTCGCCGGCACAGCCGGTGGTGAATTGGGTTGCTGCCACTGACGCAATCAAACATACCGCAAGACTCAAAGCTCCATGTAATTTCATAATACCTCCTCCGTTTAAGGTGCTATGAGCGAAGTGGTGTTCAATCAGGTTCCGGCCTGTTTGATTTCTCATCAGATGCCCGGGCAGGACTCGGAAAGTTTACCCAATTGCGAGGATGTTATTTGCCTTTGACTTGGAGAACAGACTTCAACGCACGGCCTGTATGGCTGGTTTTGTGGGCGGCCACTGTTTCGGGGGTGCCTGCCACCACAAGCCGCCCGCCGTCGCTGCCGCCTTCGGGCCCGAGGTCAATCACCCAGTCGGCGCATTTGATGAGTTCAAGGTTGTGCTCCACAATCAGGACCGAATGGCCGGTGTCCACCAGGTTTTGAAAGACTTTCAGAAGCACGCGCACGTCGTCGTAGTGCAGGCCGGTCGTCGGCTCGTCAAAGAGGAAAAGCGAGGGCTTGGCGGACGTTTTTTGTGATTTCCCCTGAAATTCTGCCAGGTGGGCGACCAGCTTCAGGCGCTGGCATTCGCCGCCGGAAAGCGTCGGCACAGGCTGGCCCAGCCGGAGATATCCCAAGCCGGCGTCCAGAAGGTAACTCAGACTTCCAATCGCCCGTTCCGCGTGAATGGAGCCGCTGTGTTCCGCCAGGAATGCAACGGCCTCGTCCGCCGTCGCCTCCAGAAAGTCCGAGATGTTCCAGCCGCTCGATCGTTTTATTTTTCCAGTGGGCGCGCGGTTTTCGACGCGGACTTCCAGCAGGTGCGGGCGGTAGCGTTTGCCGTCGCAAGCCGGACAGCGGACAAACACGTCACTGAGGAACTGCATTTCAATTTTCTCGAAGCCCGCGCCGCGGCAACGCTCGCACTGGCCTTGCGGCGAATTAAAACTGAAGGCGCTGGCGTTGAGTCCGCGCTGCTTGGCGGTGTCGGTGCGCGCGAAGAACTCCCGGATGGCGTCGAACGCGCCGATGTAAACCGCCGGCGTGGAGCGCGGCGTCTTGCCCAGCGGCGACTGGTCCACCAGCAGCACGCGCCCGAGCGATTCCCATCCCTGAAGCTGCACGGCGGTTTGCGATGAGGCATCGGGTTCCCCGGAGTCCTCCCCATCGGCTTCATTTTCCTCCAAGGCAGGCTTGGTTTTCAGTCGCGCCTC
>CALJZV010000572.1 GCA_937983475.1 uncultured Verrucomicrobiales bacterium | reverse complement strand
AATCCGGTTTCATGAGTTGGGCCCAATACAACGAGTGGCGCGCGCAGTGGCAGGCATACGTCGCATCATTGCCTCCGCGCAGCGGCGGCTTTGCCACGCCAATGGAGAAAGCCGTGAACCGGGCCGGGCGACCATTCGCGCAACTGGTGCTGGAGGCGCTGTCGGCAAGTCGAATCACTTCGGTGGATGCGTCGCGTTATCTGGATTTGAAGTTCGAGCACTTCGACAAGTTGCGGGCGCACCTGAGCAGCGGCCCGGGGGAGGCCGCTACCGATGAGTAATCCCGCGTCGCTGCCAATTTACTCGGTGGATTCCAGTTCGCTGATGGACTGGCAAGGGCGCTTCTTTCCGACGGATGTCTTCGCTGGCTTGGTGGCCAAGGTTGAGGAGTTGATTGCAGCGGGACGGTTCATTGCCCCGGCGTTGGTGAAAGAAGAAGTGGGTGTGGTCGGCACTGCGGGCTTGGTGCATTGGGCGGAGAATCATGCGGGTATTTTTGTTCCCACCGTTGAATTGCTGGCTGAGGCACAGGCGATTCAAAACCAATTCACCGGTTTGCGCGACCCACGCGCGGAATACGAGGAAGCGGATGCCTATGTGATCGCGCTGGCAAGGCTGAGGGACAATGGAATCGTCGTGACGCAGGAGACACCCGCCGCCGAGAAGCGCAATCCCAAGCGCACTCACTTCATTCCGGACGTTTGCCGGGAGTTGGGAATTCCGTGCATCAGCCTGCTCGGATTAATGCGCCGCGAAGGGTGGCGATTCTAAGCCACATCAATTAGGAAGCCCGCCACTTGACTTAGCGACACCCGCCGCGACGCCATGGAGGCGACTTTCAACAAGCGCAGGCCGACGCACTCTTTGCGAAAGGCGGGAGTGAATCGCAACTCGCGATATACGCCGAGGATTCGAAGTGAAGAAGCCAGTCAATCGCCCGGATTGACCGTGAGACGGAAGGTGCGGGTGACGGCGTGGATGCCGTCGCTGGCGGAGAGCGTGACGGTGGTTTCCCCTGATTGACCGGCCTCGGGCACCATCATGAGCGTGCGCGACGCGCCGCTTCCGCCCAGGAAAATCCGGTTCAGCGGCAGCAGCGCCGGCTCCGAGGAGCCGATGGAAAGCACCAGCAGATGATCGGGCGTCTCGGGGTCGCTGACCTCGAAGGGAATCGGCGTGGTGGCGCCGTTCACCCGCAAAACCTGGTCTTCAATGGCGGAAAGACGAGGAGGTGAATTGGGCGCGCCCGTGGGTTGGGGCTTGGGCAGCAGCACAAAGGCATGAAACGCGGGGGCGGTGGACGGCGGCGGGCCGACGGTCAAAGGCTTGGCCACCGGCTGCGGCGTCATTGGCAAAATGAGCGGTTCCCCATCGTAAATCCCCTCGAGCACGGGAGCGCCGAGAAAGTTCTGCATGCTGCGGACCTCGAACCGTTCCCCTTCGGGCAGCAGCCCCTTGATATTCACCGCAACGCTGTCGCGATATTCCCAGTTGTAAACGATGATGTGCGCGCGGCCCGGCTCGTACCGGTTGGGTCGGACTTCCACCAGATTGGTTTGCGGCGTGGCGGCGGCAAAGTGATTGGCCGGATGAAGCTCCTGGTCGAGAAAATGGGTGTCGGCCAGAAAAACGTTGTCGCGCAGCTCAACACCCTCGTTGTTGGGCGAGAAGCGCACCGGCGTTTGGAAATAATTACCCTCGATGACCGCGCGGGCGATGCCGCCCTCATAGCCCAGGTTGCAGTCGGAGCCGCTCGGGCTGGGATCGAAAATAAAGTTGCGGATGAGCGTGATCTGCTGGGCCTTGCCCTCCCATGGACCGATCAGCAGGTTGCCCTGATGACGGCGCGAGAGGACGCTGTTGTGGAAAAAGATGTTTCCTTCCAGGTGAAAATTGTCCACCACCGGGCCGGTTCCCGTGGCCTGCATGCCCAGGGCGTAGTTTGCGTAAAATAAACTCTCCTCGATGCGCGCGGTTTTCTTGTGCGTGTTCTGCCCGTAGAGGCCGTGGCCGTGGCCGCGGTCGCCGCCCTGCCAGCCGTTGTAGAAGCTCAGCGTGCCGTAGATTTCCGCGTTGGAGGCGGTGGCGCTAAGCCCAATGCCGCCGCCGATGCAATCATGAATCACGCAGTTGATGAGCTTGACGTTGGGGGCGCGCAGGTCGAATCCGCTCATGGCGAAAGCGCTGGGCATACCGTGGGAATCGGGCACAAAGAACGCCCTCGGGAACGGCCCGGTTTCCGGCGTGTCACGGTTGGGCAGGGAGTTCATGATTTCGATGCCCCAGTAATTCACCCAGCCGCCGATGGCGTGGGTAATGTTGCCGTTGATGATGGCGCGCTCGCCCGGATACTGGCGCACGGTTATGGGAGCGCCTTCCTTGCCCTTGAGGCCGCTCTCGAACTTGGTCATGCGCTGGGGATGGTTGTAGATGCCGCCGCGCAGCCAGATCGTGTCGCCGGGCTTGACCTTGCGCGGTTGACGCAGCGC
Source organism: uncultured Verrucomicrobiales bacterium (assembly GCA_937983475.1). Classification (GTDB taxonomy): domain Bacteria; phylum Verrucomicrobiota; class Verrucomicrobiia; order Limisphaerales; family JACDHS01; genus CALJZV01. The sequence goes on along the minus strand of CALJZV010000572.1, from coordinate 1,179 downwards.
GGCGTCGAGGCTCCACGGTTTTTCGATCGAGCCGTTGCCGCGCTTGCCCGTGGGCGAGACGTAGTGGTCGGCGGCGTTCAGCGAGCAAGCCAAACCAGCCAAGCCAATCGCCAATGTGATGCGGAGAATTGTTGCCCTGAAGCGCATAAGTGGATTTTCCCGGGATCGCTCTGAATTTCAGCTTTTACCCAGCGGAATGAGGGCCGGTTGTGCCGGGCCGTCTGGTTTGGCGCTTTGGATGCCCGATGTCACCGGCTCAGGCGCCGGCAAACCGGATTTGACTTGTGGCGAATTAGAAGCGCGCTTGTCGCTCGCGGCGCGCTGGGCGCGGGCGAGGCTTTCCTTCAATTGCTTCGCCAGCACACGGGCGCGCGGGTCGCGCACAATGCTGCCGTGATGCCCGGGCGTGTCGTAAATGTGAATGCCCCCCTCGATGAATTCATCCCAGCCCAGCGTGCGGAATTCGTGATAGCCCTTGGGCTGCACCGTGGCCCGGAACAGCACGGCCGAACCGGCGTATTTTCCCGGAAGATACTCGTCGCGCGCGCGCATGCCCGCCTGATTGATCCGGCGAATCGGCTTGGGCCAGAAGAATTCATCGACCCGTTCCTTGATTTTGCGCCGCATTCGGCTGGCCATGATGATGCGGCCTTTGGCCCACTTGACCAGCTTGGTCCGCACGTAATCGAGGCGTTCCCGTCCCTGCGCCGCCAGGAAATTACCCCAGTGAAGCGAAACCCGGTAGCTCCAGTGATTCCAGAAATTCTGCCAGACGGAATTCATCGGCAGCGGCTTGGGATAACCCGGCGCGTGCGTGTCGAAAAAGGCCAGCAGCGCGACCCGCTCGCCCTGCGCCTCAAGTTGTCGCGCCATCTCGTAGGCCACCAGGCCGCCAAAGGAGGAGCCGCCAAAGTAATACGGCCCCTGCGGCTGGAAGGCGCGAATCTCCTTCACGTAATGCGCGGCCATGTCCTCCACCTTGTCCAGCCACGGCTGCTTGCCGTCGAGGCCGACCGCCTGCAGGCCGTAGAAGGGCTGGTCGTCGTCCATGTATTTGGCGAGGTCGAGGAACTCCAAAATGTTGCCGCCCACGCCATGCACGCAGTAGAAGGGCGGACGGGAGCCGCTGGCCTTGATCGGCACGAGCCCGATGACGACGACCAGCAGACCGACGACTCC
>CALJZV010000571.1 GCA_937983475.1 uncultured Verrucomicrobiales bacterium | reverse complement strand
GTTTGAAGCATGTGCTCCGGCAGGATCCCGACATCATCATGGTCGGTGAAATGCGTGATGCCACCAGCTTCATGGCCGCGATGAGCGCCGCCGACACCGGGCATCTGGTGCTCTCGACCTTGCACACCACCAACGCCTCGCAATCCATCACGCGCATTCTGGACTTCTTCAAGGCCGATGAGCGTGAGCAGGTGCGCCGCCAGTTGGCCGGCACGCTCAAGGCGGTTATTTGCCAGCGCATGGTGCCGATGATTAACGGTGGAATGACGCCGGCCATCGAAATTCTTCTCAACACGCCCACTGTCCGGAAACTGATGGAGGAAAACCGCCTCGACAAGCTTGCGGCGGCCATTGAGACCGGCACCGACGACGGCATGCAGAACTTCAACCAGGCATTGTTCCAACTGGTCCAGGAAGGCAAAGTCAGCCGCGAGGAGGCGTTGGCGAAGGCCACCAACGCTCAGGCGCTGGAGATGAATTTCCAAGGCATCTTCCTTAGCGAAGGCAAGCGCATCCTCGGTTAATTCAAGGCGTCGTTTTAGTCCGGGCAAGCGCTGGCCTGCCTTTACATTTTATTGAAAGGTCCTCGCATTCTGATGCAACCGCAGGAGTCGTTTTCGCTCTTCGCCAGCTATGCCGCCGACTGCCGCGAACGCCCGATTCGGGGCTTCCGCCGCGAGGCCTTTTCCCATCTGGTTCGGTACACCGCGCTGGTTGATGGTGCTGAGGGATTCGTGGCTTTTGCCCATCTGCCACAAGGTCAGGAAAGCCGGTGGATTCGCGAGCAAGTGGAATACTTCCGCGGCATCGGCCAGAAATTTGAATGGAAGGTTTATGACTTTGACCAGCCCCGGAACTTGAAGGCGCTTCTGGAGGCCGAAGGGTTTGAGCCGGGCGAGAAAGAGGCGTTCATGGTCATGCCCATCAGTGACCAGCAAATCACAGATGTTCATCCCCATCGTCCTGGCAAAGTGGATATTCGTCCCATCACCAAAGCCGAACAGTTGGACGATGTGGTTTCGGTTCAGGCGCAGGTCTGGAAGCACGATTTTTCCTGGCTGGGCGAGATGCTAGCGGACCTCTTGCAAAACACGCCGGATGAAATCTCCATTTACGGCGCCTACCGAAAAGACACCCCGGTGGGCTGCGGCTGGATTCAATTTCCCCAAGGCTCACGGTTTGCCGACTTGCATGGCGGCTCGGTCATCGAGGCGGAGCGCGGGCAGGGCATTTATTCGGAATTGTTCGCCGTGCGCGCGGACAAAGCTCGGCGGCGCGGATATGACTTTTTGGCCGTGGACGCCGCGCCGATGAGCCGTCCGATTCTGGAGAAAAAGGGGTTCATCCATGTCTGCCACACCGTTCCCATGCGGTTGTCAGAGAGGTGAAAGTCTTGCTATATCCGCGCGCCGTTTCATTTCCCTCCGATACAGAACAGATGCTTGTCCCCGCGGATGAACAGATGCTTCCGGCTGATGGCGGGCGACGCGTAGCAGCCTTCGCTCAGTTCCGTTTTTGCCACGAATTGTAATTTCCGGCCCGGCTGCTCGACGCCCTCTTGCCCGTCGCGGTGTATGAAATAGACCCGACCCTCGGCGGACACGAGCGACGTGTGGTGATGGCCCATGCGTTCCTGCCAGAGAATCTCGCCGGTGGCGGCGTCGAAGCAGTGCGCCACGCCCGAGTCCGAGACGACCAGAAAGTAATCGCCTTCGATTATGGGCGAGGGCACGTAGGCCACACCGCGATGCGTGCGCCAGACAATCTTTTCCTCCCCGATTTTTCCGGCGCCATCGGGCTTGAGCGCAAGGATGTGATGATCGGGATAGCCGCCGGTGATGTACACCAGCCCGGTTTTTTTGCTGTAAACCGGGGAGGCCACAAACTGGTCTGTCGGGCCGTCGAGCATCCAGAGAAGCCTGCCGGTCGCCGGGTCGTAGCTGGCCACGCACTTGTCGCCGGAGAGCACCATCTGGGTGCGCCCAGCCATGTCGCGGATCAGCGGCGCGCAATAGCTGCGCGTCTGGTTCTGGCGCGGCGTTTTCCATACGGTTTTGCCGGTCTTTTTGTCGAGCGCCACAAGGTAGGACTCGCCGTCGTGGTCGCCGTTGAGAATGACCTTGTCCTGATAAAGCAGCGGCGAGCTGCAAAAGCCGTGAACGCTGGCGAAGGTTCCCGGACGCACCTTCCACAGTTCATTTCCCTCAAAGTCGTACGCCGCGACGACCATTTCCTTGTTGTCCAGGAACGCTACATAAACGCGCTGGCCGTCGGTCGCGGGCGTGCTTGACGCATGGCTGTTCTGCGCGTGCTTGCGCTCCATCGGCGAGGTGAGAACATTCTTTTGCCACACCAGCCTGCCGGAGTCGCGGTCGAGGCAGAGCAGGAGCCGCTCCTGCGTTGGCGCCACGGCGGACACGGTGAAGACGCGGTCGCCCCAGACCACGGGCGAAGCATGGCCGCCACCCGGCAGCGCGGTTTTCCAAACGACGTTGGACGTGGCGCTCCAGTGAACTGGCACATTTTTCTCAAGGCTCGAGCCGTCGCCGCGCGGGCCGCGCCATGCGGGCCAGTTTTCGGCATGTCCGCCGAAGACAACCGTCAGCAGCGTTATGGCGAAATGAACGGTCTTCCACGCTGGCTTCATGGACAATGCCTCAGCGGTCGCGGTCCACGGTCTTGGTGCCGACGCCGCTTTGGCGCTTGGCCAGCTTGCGGCTGGTGAGCACCGTGGTGACGGTGCCAGTCTTGAGGTAGCGGGCTTTTATTTTGCCGAGAATTTCATCGCGGCGGTCATAAAGCCGTTTGAGCTTGCGCGGTTTCACGCGGGCCAGGCAGTAGGCGGTCAAGAGCGGCAGCGCCACGGTGGAATCGAGATACGCCACCACGCAGTCGGGCAGGGAATCGGGGTCCACTTTGCCCCAGCTCACCGCCTCGGCGGGCGTCGCGCCGGAAAGGCCGCCGGTGTCCGGGCGCGCATCGGTGCATTGCAGGAAGTAATCGTGGCCCTTTTCCTGAATGCCCATGACCTCCTGGATCTGCGGCTCGGTCTGGAGCATGAAGTTTTTCGGGGAACCGCCGCCCAGGATGAACACCGACGACTTGTGCCCGGTGGATTTGGCCTCGTACACGATGCCGGCGGTCTGGTTGACATCGCGGCTGATGTCGAAGGCGAGCTTGGCGTCGCGCAGGGCCATGGCGGCGACGTTCATGCCGATGGAGCTGTCGCCGGGGCTGCTGGTGAAAATGGGAATGCCGCACTCGTAGGCGGTGGCCAGCACCGAACTGTCCTTGAGCTTTAATTTGCGGCCGCGTTCACTGACATATTTTCCCAAAAGAAAATGAAACTCGTCGGTGCCCATCGGGCGCTGGAACTCCGGGCCCTGGATGACTTCGCGGACAAAGGCGTCGGTGTCCAGCAGTACATTGTAATCGAACAGAATGTCGTAGATGCGAATGACGCCGTCGCGGTGCAGGTCGCGGTCATCGAGGAACGGCGACCCGGCGTAGAGCTCCATGTTCAGGCCGTAGTGCAGGTCGTGGTAGAGGTTGGCGCCGGTGGAGACGATCCAGTCCACGAACCCGGCTTTCATGAGCGGGATGAGGCACGACTTGCCCAGGCCCGCGGGTGTGAGCGCGCCGGTGAGGCTCATGCCGATGAAGCCGTCGCCGGGCAGCATTTTGTCGGTGAGCAGGCGCGCGGCCTCGCGGAGGCGCGCGGCGTTGTAGGCCATGAAAGTCTGGTCAATGAGGTCGGCGGCGGAAATGTTTTTGCCCACGCCCAATGGGTTGAGGCGCGGATAGGCTGCGAACTTGTTGGCGCGTTTGGATGCGTTGCTCATGGGCGGGAGTGTTGCCAAAACAATTTCAAAGGCAAATGGAATTTGGACACCGACGATTGTTTGTCGGGTCAACGGCAATCATTTAAGCCACGCATAATGTTTCGCCAAAAAGTTGCGGCATGAATTGCGGTTGCCAGAGCAGGAATGTTCTGAAAGCAGGCGCACCTGCTCATTGAAATCTTCAGGCGGCGCGCCGAGATCGATCAGGTTTCTGATGCATGTCGTCGCCTCAAATGCGATCCAATTGCTGAAGTCTGCGTCATGCCACAAGTCAGGATGCCGCCACAACACATCAAGGTGGCGACGGAGTGTGGCTTCCGCGCCGGGGTGTTTCGTTGCGGCAATCGCCTGCGTGATGTTGCTGGCGCGGCCAAGTTCCATCGTGCGCAATGCCCGGAGGAGTATCTCGAATGCTTCGTTCTGTGGAAGCCGCGAGGCAACATCGAGAGCGATTGCCGACCACTCATCCGGCCCTCCGTGCTGCATAATGAACCGAAGCATCTCGGGGAAGTCGGGTTGTTTGTTCAGCCAATGGTACGCCGCACAGAAATCCATCCGCGTTTCCTTGTTCCAACTCGGCCACTCCTGCTGAAGCTGCGCCGATGTAATGGATGCCGAACCGTCCATGAAACGGGAGATTTCGCATCCCAATTTGTGCTCCTCGGAGTGATAACTGCGCGAGAACCGCCGCTCCTTTCGCAGCGGCAGTCGAATCCCATCCGAAACGACAGCCGCCGGGTATTCATCGCCGTAACGTCTTATAAGCTCTGTGATGTTCATAATGACGAATAGTTTCTTCCGGGAAGCTCAGAGGGAATTCATAAAGGGGATTTACCGTTGGCCAAGGCGTCAGGTCAATAACGCCGTTTAAGAAGGGTTCAACCTGAAGTGGATAAGCACAAGCAGTTCCTCCATTGAACAATCGCTTGGATTGACTTTGAGGCAATCCCCAATTATTTGAATAGCCGTCCCATGCGAACCAAAGCAGATTACATCGGCAAGGCTGTCCCTTCCCTCGCCGCCAAGCTCATGGGAGTCGGTTATACAGGAACAGGAGGATTTATGAACCGTTTTCGCCCAACAACGCTCGCTCTTTGCTTTTCCCTGCTTTGCTCCTTTCAGGCCGTTGCCGATGATCCTCCGCCCACGCCCGAAGATCTTGAGCGGATGGCAGCCATCGAAGCATTTACCAAGAGGCAAATTGAGGCCAACTACGGCGAGAAGTTCAAACAGGCCGCGGAGGAGTTCAATGTGCCGGTGGAGATTCTTATGGGGGTTTCTTTCGCCCAAACACGCCATGAGCATCTGGTCTGGCCTGATGGCGAAACGGTTTCGCCACACAATGGCATGCCGCGTCCCTATGGCATCATGTCGCTGTGGGATAATGAGTTTTTCGGCCACAGCCTTATTGAAGGGGCCAAGCTCATCGGAAAAACACCGGAGGAACTCAAAAAAGATCCGCTGCAAAACATGCGCGGCGCGGCGGCCTTGCTCCGCAAAATATACGACGAAAACGAGAAGCCCAATTATGCCAAGGAGAATTCGTTGGAAAGCTGGAAATACGCTATCGTTAAATACTCCGGGATTCCGGAGCCCGACTTGAGCCATCAGCACGCATTCGATGTGTACGACTTTTTGAGCCAGGGCTACGACGATTACGGCATCAAGCTCCCTTTTGTGCCTGAATTGGAACTCGATGAAATGTGGGCAGAAACCAAGCGCATCAAGGAGGAGGAGCGCAAGAAGAACGAGGAAAAGTGGCGGGCTGAGGGGTTGATGGATGACACCCCCGTGGAGGAAATACAGGGAGCGGATGGAATGTGGCACGCGGTTTCGGCAACAAACCAGGAGGCCATCGCCGCGCTGCGCAACCCGAAGGCAAAATCAACTCCCGAGCCAGTCGTTGCGGCCAACACCACGACCGGGCAATCCAATTGGATCATTGGGCTGGGGATTCTTGCCTTGGCCGCCGTGGCGCTCGTATTCCTGATGTCCGGGAAAAAGAAACAGGGCAAATAAGCCCGTTAAAGCGGCGCGCTGCTCAACTCAATCTTCAGGCTGGAGCGCTGGCCCGGTTTCAGGGACTGCTTGTTGTCGGCCACGTTGCCCGATTCCACGCAGACCATTTTCAAGTATTCGTCGTTGCCAAAGTCAGGCATCTGTTGCGCCCGAGCTGCCCATGGGTTCCACACGACGGTGGAGGCGGAACCGCTTTTTTGCACAAGAATTCGGCGCTTGAGCGATTTGTCCTGTATCTCAACCGCGCTGTGCGTGCCTAGGTAAATCCGGTCGGTTTCCGATGTAATCCGAATAGGCTCGTCAGTCTGTTTTTTGCGAGAAAAATTCTCCGTCTTGTCCAAATATTCGGCACCCTCCAGTCCAATGATGCTCACCGCTCCGATGTCTCCCACGGTGAAATAGGAATGCAGGCAATCTTCGAATGTCAGATCCTGATCCGCGGATGCGTTGGTCACCGAGAATTGGGCGGAAAGAGTTTTACCAACGAAAACGACATACTCGGCGGCAAAGCTTGGCAGAAGTCCGGCTTGAGGACACTCGGGCAGGATAAATTTAAAGCTCACTTCGCCGCTGGCCGAGGGCAGAATTTCCTTCAATTCCCAGGCACTGTTCCTGGCAAACCCATGCTGGGGCTGGCCTTCCCGGGAACCAAACCATGGGAAAATGATCGGGATGCCGCCACGGATGGCCTGTCCGGACTGAAAACGGCTGATCTGGCTTAAAAACAAAAGGGGCGGCTCGCCTTTCTTCTGAAACCGCGTCACGTGCGCGCCCTGTAGGTATATTTCCGCGTCGCTCCAAGGGGTGCTGATTTCCAGCTTCGGCAGGTCGCCGTTGCCGTCCAGGAAGGTTACTTTACCGGGAATTTCTTGAGGCTGAGTCATGGCAGTTTTGAATTAATTTGCAGGCGATTATAACCATTGCCCTTGTCAGCAACACCCCAAAAAGCAGGCAACCGAACAGTTGCCTACTCGGAAACCTCTTCCACCAGCGCCGTGCCTCGGTGAATCGCAGTGCGAAACCGCACCTCGGGCAGCAGCAGAAGAATGGCCCCCAAAATCAATCCCGCGGCGATCCAACCCAGCACCGCCAACGGCACGCCCCATTTCAACAATTGAAAACCGACCAGCGGCGCAATGACTCCCCGGAAACCGGTGAAAAATGTGTGCGCCGACATGTAGTCCGCCACGCGCTCGGGGGGGGCAAATTTGGTCACCCACAGGCTCCAGGCCACATCCCCACCGGCATTGGATGCGCCGAAGATCAGCGCGCCCAGCACCAGCCCCCCAAAACTGTCTGTGGTGAAAAACGTCAGAATTCCCAGCGCGAAGCCCACATTTAACGTTACCCGCAGCAAAAAGAAATTCACGTGATCAAACAGCCAGCCCCAGACCGGACTCAGCACCAACCGCACCACATTGGGCAAAACACCCGTCAGCAATGCAATCATCCCCACGGTGAGCACCTGACCGTATTTGGGGTTCGCCAGATACTCCACGCGCAACGGTTGCATCATCAGTGTGCCAAACCCCAACAACATCCAACTAATCAGCGTGAGCCGGAAAATCGGATCCTTTCCGGCGTACTTAAGCGCGCGAAAAGGATGCTTCCCGCCGCTGGCTGCCAGAGGCTTGGAGGGACACCGCTGAAGGCAAAAGCCTGCAAATCCAAAAGCCACGCAGAACACGCCCAGCAACCAACGAAATTCCTCGATGTTCCCCGTCAACGCGCGCCCCGCCAGTTCACTGAACAATGCCGCCGCGCCGATTCGCAGAATCAGCGTCCTGGAAAAACGCCTCCCCCGCTCCTTCTCCGGATAATTTTCCTGATAGATCTGCGTCAGAAGCGGAATGCACGCCGAGGAACAGGCCATTGCCAAAACCGTGCAGACCACAAACACCGGCAGGAATGGGAACATCGCCGCCGCCAAAAATCCCACCGCGCCAACGCCGCAGATGCGCGAAGCCGCCACCGCTGTGGGCCACCCGCGCGCCTCCACGATGGACACCACCCAAGGTGCCAAAAGCAGCCCCACACTGCCGCCGCTGGCGATGGCCGCCTTCGCCAGCGCCCCTGCTTCATACCAGCGTACGGCGATCAGCAGCAGAAACGTCGTGCCCGCCGTCTCGAGCACACCCGAGCTGAGCGCCCGCCACTGTTCGTAGCGGTATGTGACGGCGGTTCGATTCATGTCAGGCATGACCCCTCGAAGATAGACGCTCGGATTGTATCCGGGCAAAGCCGATTTGAGCCGATCTCAAACTGGCAGCCGAAACGATGTTCCTCCGAAAACCTGAATGGGCATACTGACGTCATTGGTGAACCCAATAGTGCTTAAAAAAAGTAAGCAGGCATCAACAGTTGGCCTTGCCGCTTTGCGACATGCCGGAGAACAAGAAGGCACGAATTAAATCACCAATAAAAACGGCCCTGAAACGTGAGTCTCAGGGCCGATAAATTGGTTGCGGGGCTAGGATTTGAACCTAGGACCTTCAGGTTATGAGCCTGACGAGCTACCGGGCTGCTCCACCCCGCGATCAAGGGAGCAGCAATATATCGGCGTCCGCCTAACTGGCAAGTGTTGTTTTGAATTCTTTTAGCTCTTAATGCTCCGGCGCGGTAAACATGCCATTCCAAGTTAAAAAACGCTAATAATTCAGTATTGGGAATATCGGATGTCTCGTTCATGATGTGCTTTATGCCAAAGCATCTGGAAGTCCTGTTTTCGGCAGCGGAATTTGAGGCGCTCAGCCAACGCGATTTAAGCCAAACGGCCTGCGTGGTGTTTGATATTTTGCGGGCCACATCCTCAATGGTTGTTGCGCTGGCCCATGGTGCCCGCGCCATCCTGCCGGTGAGCGAGATCGGTGAGGCATTGGCGATCAAAGCGCAGCAACCGGATCTTTTGCTTGCCGGGGAGCGGCATGGGCTGCGCATTGGAGCCGACCAAACCGGTGGCATTGAATTTGACCTTGGCAATTCACCGCGCGAATTCACCATTGAAAAAGTGAGCGGGCGTGTCCTTGCCATGACCACAACCAATGGGACCCGGGCGTTGCGGGCCTGCGCCGGGGCCAAGCGGGTCTGGGTGGCATCGTTTGCCAACCTTTCGACCACGGCTCGGGCTCTGTTCCTTGAGCCCGTGGAAAAAATAATTTTGGTCTGCTCGGGCACTTATGAGGAAGCTGCCTACGAGGACACGCTTGTCGCTGGCGCGCTTGTCGATTGGATATGGCACGAATTTTCCCCAAGCCAGGTCGCGGATTCAGCTTGTATTGCTCGAACCATTTATCACGCCGCCAACGGAGATCCTGAAGCCATCCTGCAATCCCGCAACGCAAGGCGTTTGTTCTCAATTCCCGATTTGCGGGAGGACGTGCCACATTGTTTGCGCCGGGATATTTTCAAGTTCGCCGCGGCAATGAAATGTGGCAAAGTGGAGCGAGTGGATGTTCCCTGACCTCCAGTAAATTAAAGGTCTTTACAGAACAGGCGCGATTCGCAAACTACGCTTTGTGGCAGTGCAATTTACAAACCGGGACAAGGTGGAGGACAAGAGGCAGCCCTCATCGGCGGCGGTGCTTCACCCCTTTGACGACTTGGAAACGGCCATTCGCAGGTCGCAAAACTATCTGCTCAGCGTCCAAAATCCCGAGGGTTACTGGGTCGGCGAGTTGATGGTGGACGCGACGCTGGTTTCGGACATGGTCGCCTACCATCACTGGGACGGCAAGGTGGACCAGGAATGGCAGCGCAAGGCGGTCAATCACATCCTGTCCATGCAGTTGCCCGACGGCGGCTGGAATATTTACTACGGCGGCCCGGCGGAAGTGAATGCCACCATCAAATCCTATCTGGCATTGAAGCTTGCGGGAGTGCCCGTTACCGACCCACGCATGCTCAAGGCTCGGGAAGTGGCGTTGCGGCTGGGAGGGATACCGCGCATGAACACCTTCTCCAAGCTCTACCTGGCGCTCATCGGCCTGTATCCCTGGAAACATGTGCCGACGATTCCCTCGGAAATCCTGCTCATCGGCAAATGGTTTCACGTGAACTTCTGGGAGATGAGCAACTGGAGCCGCGGCATGATTGTGCCGCTGGCCATCATCAACCATTACAAGCCGACCCGCAAAGTGCATGTCACTCTGAGCGAGCTTTTTCCCGAGGGGTTTCATGAGCGCGACTTGGCGTTGCCTCCGGACCCGGAGTGGTTCACCTGGCGCAATTTCTTCCTCGCCCTGGACATGTTGCACAAGCTGGCCGAGTGGTTTGCCAGCCACAATATTCATCCCTTCCGCAAATTCGCGCTAAAAAAGGCCGAGGCATGGATGCTGGAGCGATTCGAGGGCAGCGACGGGCTGGCGGCCATTTTCCCGGCGATGCTCAACTCTCTCATCGCCCTGAAGGCGCTGGGATATCCCGAGGATCATCCCCAGGTGGTTCGCGCCGCGCGGGAATTGAAACGGCTGGAGCACGAAACCGAGGATTCCGTCCGGATCGAACCGTGCTTTTCGCCGGTGTGGGACTCGGCCATTGTGGCCATCTGCCTGCGCGAATCGGGCGTCCCGGCGGATCATCCCGCTCTTACGAAAGCCTGTGAGTGGATCATGGACCGTGAAATCCGGTTTCGGGGCGACTGGAAATACAAGAACCCGGCCAACGTCGAGCCCAGCGGCTGGGTGTTCGAGTACAACAACAAATGGAATCCCGATGTGGACGACACCGCCATGGTGCTGCTGGCGCTGCGGAAAATTCCCACCGATGATCCCAAGCGCCGTGACGAATGCTTCCAGCGCGGCCTGCGATGGATGATGACCTTTCAGTGCAAGGACGGCGGCTGGGCGGCCTTCGACAAGGACTGCACCAAGAGCATTCTCGAAAAAGTGCCTTTTGCCGACCACAACGCCATGCTCGATCCCGAATGCGCCGACATCACCGCGCGCATTCTTGAGCTGCTCGGATACGAGGGCTTCAGCCTTTCACATCCCCAAGTGCAAAAGGCCCTTCAATTTGTCCGGGACCATCAGGAACCTGACGGATCGTGGTATGGCCGCTGGGGCGTCAATTACATTTACGGAACCTGGCAGGTGCTTCGCGGCATGCGCGCCCTCAATTACGACATGACTGAGGAATGGCTGCAAAAGGGCCGCCGCTGGCTTGAGAGCGTCCAGCACGAGGACGGCGGCTGGGGCGAGCGCTGCAACACCTACGATGATCCCGTGTTCAAGGGCCAGGGACCCAGCACCGCGTCGCAGACCGCCTGGGCGGTCATGGGCCTGTGTGCCTTCGACGACCCCAACAATCCGCACCTCCAGCGAGGGATCGAGTATCTCATCCGGACGCAAAATCCCGACGGCTCGTGGACCGAACTGGAAACCACCGGCACCGGTTTTCCAAAAGTGTTCTACTTGAAGTACGACATGTATCGCAACGCGTGGCCGTTGCTGGCGCTGGCGTCCTATAAGAACTTGCTGACCAAAAAAGTCGCCGACAACGGCCACGTCCCGGGCGGCCTTTCGAAAAAATAAAACCGCCCTGCAAACGCCCATCACGCCCCGGCGATGCCCGCCGAGAGCCTCTTTTATTCAGCCACCCGTCAAATGAACTGTTGTTATCGCTATGTCATCCGACCGGTGCTCTTCTCATTTGACTCCGAGCGCATTCACGATGCCACCCTGGGCGCGCTTGGCCGCATCAGCCGTTCCGAACACCTCTGCAAAGCGCTCGAAAAACTTTATGGTGCGCCGGAACTGCCGGTTGAACTCTTCGGCCTGAAATTTCCCAATCCCATCGGGCTTGCCGCCGGCATGGACAAGCGGGCTGCCGCCGTCCCGGTCTGGGAGAAGTTTGGCTTTGGCTTCTGCGAACTGGGGGGCGTTACCTGGCACCCTCAGCCTGGTAATCCAAAGCCACGGATGTTTCGCGCCATCGAGGACGAGGCGCTCATCAACCGCATGGGATTCAACAATCCGGGAGCCGAAGCGCTGGTTGAAACACTGGCCGGCTGGAAGCAGCGCGGACGCTGGCCGAGCCATCCGGTGGGCATCAATCTCGGCAAATCGAAAATCACGCCGCTGGACAATGCCGCTGAAGACTACGCACAGTCCTTCAGGGCGTTGAGGGACTACGCGGATTTCTTTGTTGTCAACGTCAGTTCGCCCAACACGCCCAACCTGCGGCAGCTTCAGGACAAGTCCGCGCTCGATGAAATCCTGGCCGCCTTGCAGGAAACGCAACATTCAAAACTTAAAACTCATCAGGCTCCGAAACCCATTCTGGTGAAGGTTGCCCCGGACCTTTCGTTTTCCGCGCTGGATGAAATTCTGGAACTGGTTGGCCCGCGGCAGATCAGCGGCATTGTGGCGGCCAACACCACCATCACCCGGCCCGAGACCGGCAACCGCAAACTTCAGGAAATTTATTCTGAATCCGGCGGCTTGAGCGGGCGTCCATTGCGTTACCTCAGCAACCAGGCCATCCGGCACCTGTATCGCCAGACCCAGGGAAGGTTGCCGATCATCGGCGTAGGCGGCGTGTTCGACGCCGAGGACGCGCTGGCAAAAATCATGTCCGGCGCTTCGTTGGTGCAGGTGTACACCGGGCTGGTTTACCAGGGGCCCGGCATCGCACGAAGCGTCGTCACGGGAATTCAACAGCACCTTGAGAAGACCGGCGCGCAGTTTCAGGAAATGGTGGGCTGCGCCGCCTGAGGCCGGTTTTATTTTACCGAAGGCAGAAGGAACACCTGCTTTGCCAGTCCGGCTCAAAGACCGTATTTATCGTTGCCTTCGCAGCGCTTTGGCGTATCAAGCATTTTTCCAATGAAACGAACTGCCGTGATCAATGTTGTGGGGCTGACCGACTCCTTGATCGGACCTCGCACGCCCTGCATCGCGGACTTTCTGAAAAACAGCGCCTGGGCCCACATCACGCCTGCGCTCCCGGCGGTTACCTGCACCGCCCAGGCCAATTACCTCACCGGTTTGAAGCCCGCCCAACACGGCATTGTCGGCAACGGCTGGTACAACCGAGAGATGGACGAGGTCCAGTTCTGGAAGCAATCCAACCATTTGGTCAAGGGTCGCAAGCTCTGGGAGGACCTGCGCCGGGTGGACTCCAAAGCCACCTGCGCGAAGCTGTTCTGGTGGTACAACATGTATTCGAGCGCGAATTATTCCATCACGCCGCGCCCGATGTACCCGGCCGATGGCCGCAAGGTGTTCGACATTTATTCCTGGCCGTATTCCATCCGCGAGCAGATTAAGGGCGATCTGGGCGAGTTTCCTTTTCCCACGTTCTGGGGGCCGGCAGCCGGGGTGAAAACGCCCCAGGGCGCGCCGGACGCCGCCTCGCGCTGGATTGCGGCTTCGGCCCGGTGGATCGAGGAGAAATTTCAGCCGACCTTGAACCTCGTTTACCTGCCGCACTTGGATTACAACCTGCAACGCCTCGGACCGAACGATCCGGCCATCGAAGCCGATGTGCGGCAGATTGACGCCATTGTGGGCGACCTGATCGCCTTCTTTCGGGAACGCTCGGTGCAGGTGGTGCTGCTGTCCGAGTACGGCATCACGGCGGTCAATACACCCATACACTTGAACCGGCTGTTTCGGCAGGAGGGCTGGCTGACGGTGAAGGAGGAGCTGGGCCGCGAACTGCTCGATTGCGGCGCAAGCCGCGTGTTTGCCGTGGCCGACCATCAGGTGGCGCACATCTACCTCAACGACCGGCGGCTGGAGCGTGCCGTGCGCGATTTAGTCTCCAAGGTGCGCGGCGTTGAAACGGTTTTTTCCGAGACGCAACTCATGGAACTGGGTTTAAACCATACCCGCGCGGGTGATCTGGTTGCCGTGGCCAATGAGGACGCGTGGTTTACTTATTATTATTGGAACGAAGATGCCGTGGCTCCGGACTTCGCGCGCACGGTGGACATTCACCGCAAGCCCGGCTACGACCCGGTGGAGCTGTTTCTGGACCCGACAATTTCCCGGGTGAAATTAAAAATCGCGTGGCGATTGCTGAAAAAGAAACTCGGTTTCCGGATGCTGATGGATGTGATCCCGCTGGACGCCTCGCTGGTCAAAGGCTCGCACGGACGGCGGCCCGCAAAGCAGGCGGACTGGCCGATTCTTATCACCGAAAACACCGCCGCGCTGAATAAATCGCAGTTGGATTCCGCCGAAGTGTACAAGGTGCTGAAACGGACAATCCTGACGCCGTGAGCGGGATGATTGCGCGCCTCAGAGGTGCGGAATCACGCCTTTATATTTTTCCAGGAGATTGCGGTTGAGCGACTCCGCGCCGCTGTTGGCGCTGGCGTACACCTCCGGCTTGCCACCTGATTTCACAGCCAGTTCCACGGCTTCCGCCACAATCGCGTTGAGAATGCACGCGCAACTAACCGTCGAGGTGGGCCCAACCTTGGTGGCCAGGCCATCCACCGTCACGCAGGCGTCCCCGGCAACGCTATAATTATTGATCACCAAATGAGCCACGTCGGTGAGCTTTTTGCCCGAGGAATGCCGCGACGTCACGGAGCCGCTGTAATCAAGGCTGGTGATGGCGAGGACGCGGGCGCCGCGCTCGGCGGCCAGGATGGCCATCTCGATGGGGACGGGGTTGCGCCCGGAATTGGATACGACGATCAGCACATCGCCCTGCCCCAAAGGATAACGAGAAAGAATGCTGACGGCGTATCCTTCTATGCGCTCCCAACTCGTGCTCTCGGAGGCGCTTTCATGGACCATGAGTTTTTCGTCTAGAATGGCCACCGCACGGGCCAGTCCGCCTGCGCGGTAAAACATCTCCTCGCCCAGCGCATGGGAATGGCCGGAGCCAAACACGTAAATGAATCGCTCGGACAGCAGCGCCTCGGACACCCATTCGGCGGCCTGGACCAATGCGCCCCGCTGCTCGTTGCGAATGCGATGAAGCTGGCTTTCGACGGCTTGAAAATAGACATCCAGGGCGCTCACGATTTAAGCACTTCAACTGGCGGGTAATTAAAACGTGCCCGGGCGCTTGAACAACTCGCCGGGCCTGGCGGGAAACGGCAGCACCGCAGGCTGGGGCTTCATGCGAATCGGCTCGTTGACCTCCGGCCCCTGCGAGGACAGGCTGGAGCCCAGCGCGCGCGCATTCACATCCTCGAACGCCTGGGAGCGCACGCCGGTCAGCGGCGATACCCCGCCTTTCCACTGGTCAGCCAAGCTGGTTTGGGTGGAGCGGCTGTAAATGTCGTTGGGCGCCGCAGTCACTGGGTTGGCGACCTGGCGCGTGGCATCGGCCAAGGGATCAAGCAAATCAGCGGAACCCCGTGGCTCAAAGAGTTGGTTGATCTCGCTTCGCCGGTTGGCCAGGTCCGCTTTGTTGGAGAACAGATCGTTGCCCCGACCGGTGGGCACGCCGGGAATTTTCCACAATTCGGCCAAAGCGTCCCTTTCGGGGTTAAGCCAGTTATTCCGGCTTTCAGCCTGAAGCGGGTTCAATTGATTCCAAAGAGCCTGTCGAGCGGGATCGGCTGCCGCCGGGTTTGCGGAAAATGAAGCGCTATTGGAAAAGTCATTGCCAATATCCCGGGAAAAAGCCTTGTCGCGGGAAAGTTGTTTGGAATCGGCGGCCTCACTGGGCTCATCCATGAATCGTTCCAGAAAACCCTTGGGCCTGGCCTGCTCGGTTTTCTCTGGCTTGAGGCCCAGCGCCTTTTCGATGTCGGCGGAGGAATCCTCCGGCTTGGCGAAGATCCAATCCTTTTTCCGATTAAATTTGTCGTCCAGGCTGTCCTGAGAAGGACGGGCGGGACGCGGGGTTTGCGGGGTAAAGTTGAAACTATCCGCAGGCGAGGGAGTGCTGCCAAAAGAGTCTCTGGGTGGGGCTTTGAGTTTGTTGTCCTGCTGGATCTGCGGGTTATAGCGTTCGGCGGGCGTGGAAAACTCAATCTTGTCCGCCCGCGCTGTTCCTGCGCCTCCCGCCAAGAAGTAAGCGGCAAGCAATCCGGTGCCAACACAGGTTAAAAACGAACCTCGCATCAGCACTGATTATAAGCCGATGGCACTTGCCGGGTCAAATGCGCTTGTGGCTCAGAGCAGGTGGCGCGCCCCTCGACAGAACCGGGATTGCGGAGTTAATTTAGCTTAGGAGGTATTGATGCTTGGCGGCTTCCCGCGCCGGAAATTCCATTCGCGACAGGCAATTCGTTACAGTGTTGCGCTAGGCACCATTGCTTTGGCTGTTGGTTTGTCTGCGCTCCTGTTGCCATGGATTGAGCAGACTCCGTCCACGCTGTTCACGGCGGCGGTGGTGGTGACCGCATGGTATGGAGGGATCAAGCCCGGGATTGTGGCGGCGGTGCTTGCCGTGTTGGGGCGTTATTTCATTTTCTTTCAAGACGAAGGCTTCTTCGGCGCCAGCAATTTGGTGCATACGGGGTTGTTTTTCGCAGTGGCCCTGCTGATTGGATCCCTGTTTGAACAACTGCAACGCCAGCGGGACTCGATGAAGGTTTCCTTCCGGAGCATCGGCGATGGCGCCATCACCACCGACGAAACCGGCCGGGTCACCTTCGTCAACCCGGTGGCCGAAACCTTGACGGGCATTCCGGCGGCGGAAGCGGTGGGGCACCCCGTCGAGGAGGTGTTCAAGCTGGTTTCCGAAGACACGCAGGCACCGAAGGAAAATCCGGTGTCGTGGGCGCTGAGGGAGCGGCAGGTGTTCCGTCTGTCGGACCATTTGGCTCTGGCGGGCGCGGAAAGGCAATATTCGGTGCAAATTTGCGCCGCGCCCATATTGACCGCGACGCACCAACTGGCCGGCGCGGTCATGGTGTTCCGGGATGTCACCGAGGCGCGGCAGCAGATGGAGGCGTTGCGGGTAAGTGAGGAGCGTTTTCGCGTCATGGCCGAAACGGTGCCGGACATCGTGTTCACGACCGGTCCTGATGGCCTGACCGATTACATTAATGCGCATTATTATGAATACACCGGGATGCTCCCCGGTTCCGCATTGGGTTGGGGCTGGCAGCAGGCGGTGCATCCCGAGGATGCGGAGAAAATGAAAGCGACCTGGCTGGGGTGCTTGCAAAGCGGGGCGTTGTTTGAATTCCGTCATCGCCTTCGCAAGGCCGACGGCAGTTTCCGATGGTTTATGGCCCGGGCCCGGCCGGTGGTCGATCGCGAGGGGAAGATTGTCAAATGGTTCGGCACGTGCAGCGACATTCACGATCTCATCCAGGCCCAAAGGGAACTCGAGACAGCCAAGGAGCAGGTGGACGCGTATGCCGCCAACCTGGAGCATCACGTGGCGGAGCGCACGGCGGCATTGCAGGAAACGGTGGCATCACTGGAGGGGGTTCTTTACACCATCGCGCATGATTTGCGCGCGCCACTGCGGGCCATGCGCGGCTTCACGCTGGCCTTGTCGGAGGATTACGCGCCACGGATGGATGAGACCGGCAAGGACTACTGCGACCGCATCTACAACGCGGCTGGCCGGATGGATTCGCTCATCAGCGATCTGCTGGAATACGGACAGTTGGCGCACCGGGACCTGCCCGCCGAAGCGGTCAATCTGGAGGACGAGGTGCACCACGCGCTGATGGAACTGGCGCAGGACATCAAAGCCAGGGCCGCGCGCATGGAAGTCCACCGACCGCTGCAGCCCGTCTGGGCCAACGCTACAGTGATGCGCCAAATCCTGCTGAATCTGGTTTCCAACGCGCTGAAGTTCGTGCGGTCCGGCACAACCCCGCACGTCGTGATCCGAACCGAGGCGACATTCGACCGGGTGCGCCTATGGGTTGAGGACAACGGCATCGGCATTGAGCCGGCCTTCCACGAAAAAATCTTCCAGATTTTCCAGCGGTTGCACGCCAACGAGATCTTTCCCGGAACCGGCATCGGCCTGGCCATTGTCAAGAAAGGCGTGGAACGAATGGGCGGCAAAATCGGCCTGGAATCCCAACTGGGCAAGGGCAGCCGGTTTTGGATAGATCTTCCCAGCGAGACTGCGGGTCGAAGACAATTGCTGCTCAAGTTCAGCCGACCCCGGGAAACGGCAAAAAGTTCGGTGCCAGCAGAAATCCCGGGCGCATGATTTCCAGCGCCCAAAGCGCAGCGAATGCCGACAATTCGGCTGTGAACCCAAATTTATTTTTTGCCCGCAGCCCATGCCATGCCGTTTTGCAGCATCACCCGGAAGGCAATGTTTTCGTGCGTGTCTCCGTCATGCCCCAGCGAGGTGCAGAAAATCCGCGCCTTAGGGTGTTTGACGATCCAGACCACGGGATAGCTTGCGCCGGTGGCGGGGTTTTTGCCCGTGGCCAGCACTTCGATGGGTGTGCCTTCCGGGTCGGGCAGGAAGTGATAAAGCTCGTCCTTGACTTTGAAGCTGCGCGGAATGTTCTGCATGATTGGATGCGAGCGGTCGTCGATCACGACTTCTATTTCGCCGTAAGGATCGTGCTTCCGGGTGCCGCCGCCGACCAGCACGCGGTTGTATTCGGGCCAGTCCTTCCAGTTGTACCACAACGCCGGATGAATGAGCATGAGCCCGCCCCCCTTGTCGGCGAAATCAAAGATCGCCTTGCGCAGCACATCGTTGGTGATGGGCTGATTGTTGCACAGGTAAAGAACGTCTTTCTCATGGATATCCTTGAGGAAGTAATCCAGTTGCTCGGTGTAATTGACGGGCGCGGAGGTGGAATAGGCCAGCGTCACCGAGTCGGTTTCATTAAACCATTTCTTGAAGTCATGGGACGTGCCCCCGCCCAACATCGACACGCGGATGTGGCCGAAATTGATCGGGAAAAAGGTCTTCAAATCGTCAATGGTCTCCACCGTGAACTTTTGGGGGATGACCTCCGCGGTGACGGCCACAAACACAGGCGCCACCGCGTTATTGAAGCTTTCGATTGTGATGCTGCCGATGGCCGCGTCGCCGCGCACGTCACGAGAGAACCATCGCAACTGTCCACGCTCCAACAGGCCCGACGCCGCCTTCGATCCGGGCACGTCCGCGCTGCTGGTATAATCGGCGATGTCCCGGCCGTTGTGCAGCGTGAATTCCTCGGTTTTCTCATCCTCGTAGTGCACCGTGATTTTGGCGGCCGGAAGATTGTTGTCTGCGCCACCCGCCACGCCTCCGAGAAAATGAAGCTTCACGGCCTTAAGGTTGATGTTCGGGATGGTCGCCCGGGATGGGAGGGAATTGGCAAAGCCTGAGCCGCCCCGCAACACGATCACGTTCTTGCCGGCGGTGACCAGTTTGGGGTTGATGATTTCAAAAGGAACGCCTTCAACCTTGGTGACGCCAAACTTTTTGAACGCCAGCGATTCGTTGGCATCCTTGGAATCGCGGTAAAGGCCTTGGGTGCTGTTGGCGGTGAAGGCCGGCTTAAGGTTGAGAATGCGGTATTTGTTCTCACTCTCCCGGATGAAGAAAATCAGGTCGCGGATGGCCCCCGCGCCCAGCCCTTCGAAGCCTTCGGGCATCAACGAGCGGCCTGTGGCCTTGCGGGTTTTGATGTCCGACTTCTTGATTTCCACGTCGCCAGAGGCGTTGCGGAGCACGACGCTGTTGGCGTTCTCGCGGCTGACGATGCCGTCGTGGGATTCGCCATCCTTGGTTTCGATGCTCACGGTGGAGAAATTGGGTTCCACCACGCGATTGGGGTCCACGATATGCGCCAGCAACTCGAGGGCCGAATGCGCGCCCATGCCGGTCAGGTCGGGGCCCACGTCCTGGCCTTCGCCATTGAACCGGTGGCAGACGGCGCACTGGTACTGGAAGAGATCCCTGCCGACGTGGAAGTTGGCGCGCTCTTCCAGGACCGGCATCAGCTTGGTGATGATTTCGTCCTTCTCGCGGGACTGCGGGCCGCGGATCTGGTCCACGACTTTTTGGGCTCGCTCGGCGACGCGCTTGTTGCTGTGGTTGACCAGGCGGCTGACCTGTAACGGGGTAAACGTAGAAAGATCGATTTTTCCCGTCACGATGGCGTCCAGGAAGTACTGGGTGGATTCGGGCCGCTTGAGCAGTTGTGTGAAGATCGCCTCCTGAAGGTTCGTCTTAAGCGTGGGATAGGCGTCCACCAGCTTTAAGGCTGCATCGGGGATTTCGCCCAACCGGTCGCCCAGGTGGCGCTGTAGCGCTTCATTTTTTGTCGAGATGAAGATCTGCACCATCATGGAAAGGATTTCCGGGTTTTTGTGGTGAAGCGCCAGCAGGCTGTTGACGGCCAGCAGGCGTTCGGCATCGGGCATGCCTTCGTTCAAGGCCACTTCTGCCAGGTGAGTCATCAGGCCGCGTGTCTGGCCTGAAAAGACGCCCTCCTTGTCCCACCGCACAATCAGGGGCAGCGCCGCGGCGGGCAGGCGCGGATTGGCATCCACCAGACTTTTCTGGATGAAGTTTTCCAGAATCGGCGACCAGGGCGGCGCATCCTCGGGCTTCATTTCACGCACAAATTTGTCCAGCACAATTTCCTTGAGACCGCCGCTGCTGTCCGGCCCCAGGCAAACGTGAATGAACGCCGTGACCATCTGGCCCAGGTCGCTTTTGCTGGCGATATGTCCGGCAGCGAAGGTGACCAAGGGTTCCAGCCCGGAGACAATGTTGGTCGCATAAATCGCGCTCTCGATGAAATCCGCCGGTTTTTTGGTGGAGACCGCGTGGGCCGCGGCTTGCGACCAGGAATCGGCAAGTTTGGGATACGCTTCGACGATGGCCTCTGTGATCTTCTTGTCGAACGGCATGGACTCCAGCGCGACCAGCGCGGCCAGGCGCGAGCGGGGGTCAGTTTCCTTTTTCAGCCAATTGATGATCGCCACGCGCATGAACGGCGGGAAGCGTCCGCTCGTGTATTTCTCGGCGGCGATTTGCATGGCGTTGCGGACCAGTGCCGGCTCGGGACTCTCGGCAATGTCGGAGAGTTTCTCGTCATTGACGCGCCCGAGTTTGGCCAGCACCCACAGCGCATGAACCCGTGCCGACGCCGGCTTCTGGGAAATTAAAAGCTGCTCCAGGGCGGGCGCCGCGTCATGCGCCTGCCGTTCCTCCAACAGCCGGTGGGCGGTCATGCGCACCCAGTTGTTGGGATGTTCCAGCGCTGCGGCCAGTTCGACTGGGGACGCCTGCGCCAGATTGGGCATTGGAAGGGGCTTTGCCTGCTTGTGCTGGACGCGCCAAATGCGGCCAAAATGATGGTCGCGATCCGGACGCACCGCCGCGTTGGCCGGGCCGTGAACCGGGCCGCGCGTGTCGTTGTGAACCACGGCCTGGTTGTAAAAATCCAGAAGGTACATCGCGCCGTCCGGCCCGACCCGCTGGTCCACTGGGCGGAACCAAAGGTCCACCCCGGCGATGAATTCCGCCTCGCGGTCCTTGCTGGCCACAAACGTCACGCCGTCGGCCTTGAGCACGTCGTGATGCACGAGGTTCACCGTCGGCTCGGAGACAAAGAACGCGCCGTCCCAGTTTTCCGGCCAGGCACCGCCGTGATAGAGCGCCGCTCCGGAGGCAGCGGTGAAGCCGCCCACGTGGTCAATTTGCACGTAGGCCTGCTTGTCGTAGGAGCGGATGGGCAATGTTTTCTTGTGGTCCTCAATGTTCTTGTGGCTGGTGGCCGAACCGGATTTTCCGGCGGCCAGAATGCGCTCGGGAATCACCACGTGGTTGATGTGGTTGCCGTTGGCCTGCGAGAAAAACAGTTCGCCGTCCCAGCGGAAATCCAGCCCCCAGGTGTTGCCGTTCTTGGAGCAGAACTGTTCCAGATCGCTGCCGTCGGGACGGAAGCGCAGGACACCGGAGCCGACATTGCCGAAATCCTTTTTGCCGTCAGCGGACTTCACCTGGCCGCCGCTGTAGCCGATGGTCATGTAAACCCAGCCGTCCATGCCCCAGCGCAAATTGCTCATCACCGCGTGCGTGTCGCGCGTGCCAAAACCGGTGTAAAGCAGTTCCTTTTTGTCGGCCTTGCCGTCGCCGTCCGTGTCGCGCAGCCAGAAAATGTCGGGTGCCTGAGCCACGATCACGCCGTCCCGGTGAAACACAAACCCGGTGATCAATTCCAATCCGTCGGCGAACACCGTTTTCTTGTCCATCAATCCGTCGCCGTTGGTGTCCTCGAGATAGGAAATCCGGTCCCGCGTCGGGCGTTGTTCAATGATTTCGGCGCCCGCTTTGCCGCCGCGGCGGCCCGCCGGGTATTCGGGCGTTTCGGCCACCCAGAGGCGCCCTTGCGCGTCCCAGTCCTGGGCGATCGGTTTTTCAATCAATGGCTCGGCGGCCACCAGTTGAATGGAAAAGTCCGGGTGCACGGTGATTTTATCGGCGGATTCTTCCGGAGCGGTCGGACCGCCCACCGGGTAGCGCAGGCTGGCCAGTTCCTCTTGATTCAACAGGGAATCAACATCCCGCTTTCCGGTCCAGGCGATGGCGCGCAGCAGCAGCGCGCGAAAATGCGGCAGGCTGAAGGTTTTGTGGTTGTGGCCCTGCAGGGTAACGAATGCGCGGTAGTTGTCCTTTTCATAAACCCACATCTGCGGAGCAATGTCGTAAACCGAGGGATGAATCTTGCCGTCGTGGGAATTGCGCTCATCGGGTTTATAGGCTGAGGCCAGAACGCGGGCCTCGGGCATCATGTGCAGGTCGTAGTAAATCTCGTCGTTGAGGTCGAAGTTGGAAATGCCCCGGGTGATCGGGTGTTCGGTGTCGAGAAAATAAAGCGCGACGTCGCCCTCGTAATATTTGGAATGCTTGTGCTCCCACGCCCCGCCAATAATGGTCTTGAACCACTGGGCGTCATCGCCGCAAACCGCGTCGTGGATCACCACCAGGCCGCCGCCGCGCTTGAGAAACTTGTCCAGCCGCTCGCGCTCCTTGGCGGTGATGATGCCTCCGTCGGGGGCGTACATCACCATGACGTCGGCGTTGTCCAGTTGCGCCTCGCTGGGAAACAGCATGGACCCCTCGCACGCGATGCCGCGCTGCCGCAGCATTTCGCGCCATTCCAGCACGAACAGCGGATGATCGTGCTGCCCCGCGCTGTGGGTTTTTTCACCGCCGCGGATGTACACCCGCAACGGTTGGTCGGACTGGGAAAATCCTGACAAAGCCGACATCCATAACGCGAAGAAAAGAAGAAGCGTTCGTTTCATAGAGTGCGTAAAACTGGTGGAATTTACCGGCGGCATCGGGCGGGACAAAGACAATTCTTTTGGCGGCGCATGGCGGTTTTATTTCGCCATTGGTTGAATGAAAGACTTGGGAAAGTTTTTTTCTGTCCGTTCCCGGGCGCAGTCAAAGTCCCGGTTCGATGAGCTGAAAATTGTCGAGGTAAACGGTGTAGGCTCCCGGCCCCGAGGCGGGTGCCAGTGCCAGATGCTCCAGCACGCCTTTGCCTGAGGCCGATTCCAGGACGCCGTTCCCGGTGAAGCCGCGCACCGGTTCTTGGGAAATGAAAAACTGTAGTTGCGTCCACTCACCCGCCGTGACGAGGCGCCCCAGCGGCGGATTGCTGTTGGCCGTGGAACCGCCCACCCATTCGATGGCCCCCGAGGCGCCGCCATCGGCGCCCAGCGCGGCGGTCGTTCCCGTTTCCCGCAGGCCGAGCGCCACGTAGATGGCCTTGTCGGCGTAGATGTCGAACACCACGGCGTGCCCGAAACCGACTGTGGGATTGGGCAAATTGGCGGTGTTGTTGCTGGTCAGCCGCAGCCACGGATTGCTCGTGCCCGGCTTGAAAGTCCACGAGGCGCGCAGCATCCGGTTGCCCTCCGGTCCAGCGGGAAAGACGTTGGTCACGTGGCAGGAAGAGCCCGCCGCCAGGTCCAGGTGTTCGGTGGTGGAGCCGGAAAAGGCGGGATTTTGAAACAGCACGATGGCGCCGTTGGTGAAGCTCTCAAAATCGGCCAGGAGAAACGCGCCGGGCGTTTCGCGCGCCCGGTAGAAACGCGAGGGCAAACCGGCGGCTTCTGCGTCCACAAAGGGCAACGGGCCGTTGCTTCCCTGGAACACGCGGATTGGCTTCCAGAAAATGAGGTTCGTCGAGGCTTCCAATGCATAACCCTGCCCTTCGGTTCCGGAAAAATAGAGCGTCACGGCTCCGGATTCGGCGCGGGCAAGGGAATCGAACCGCGCGCCCGCCGAAAGCACGGTCAGCGTGGCCGTCGCGCTGGCAGCGCCGGCGGCGTTGCTCACAACGACGGTGTATTGGCCGGCGTGGGACGGCTGGATGTTGAGCAGTTGAAGCGCGGTGCCGGTCGCCCCTGAGATGGGCGTCGCGTTGAAATGCCATTGAAAATTCAGCGGCGCGGAACCGGTGGCCGCGACGGTGAAGACAGCATTGGTCCCGGCTGAACAGGTTTTATCGGAGGGCGGCGCGGTGATGGAGGGCGGTTGCGGCGCGCCGGTCAAATCCTCAACGCGCACATTGTCGAAGAGGACGAAGGAATCCTTCGCGGGCGCGGCGATGGAGCTGAAGGTGTCCATCAGGCCGATCATGACGTTCCCCGAGGTAAATGAAGCGGTGTTGGTGCGCTGGGCGACCACGGTGCCATCCAGCAGCCAGGTGAGGACGCCGTCCACCTGGCGCACCTCGGCGGCGACCCAGTTTTTTCCAGGCGCGCCGGGGCTTTCAAACCGCGTGGCCGGAAAGAGCGAGGGATAAATCCCCGCCGCGTTGTTCGATTCGGCCAGACCGCTGGCTGGCGGGCCAATCAATTCAATTTGCGTTCCCGAAAGGTTGCCTGCGTAGGCGCGGTAGTCGCGCGAGGTGCCGCCTTCGCCCGCCATGCCGAACCACAGGCCGTCGGTGGACGTAGCGGACGGCGC
>CALJZV010000570.1 GCA_937983475.1 uncultured Verrucomicrobiales bacterium | reverse complement strand
GCCGCCGCCGGGCGCTGCGCCAACCGTTGCGTTGATGCTGCTGGTGTTGCCGCCTTTACCACCTGATCCTTGGCCGCTTCCGCCATTACCGCCAACACCCGAAGCTCCTGGGCTGCCGTTTCCGCCAGATGCCGAGGACGTCGCCGAACCGCCGCCGCCCCCGCCCGCTGTGGAAGTGCTCTGAGGCGCGCCACCGTTGCCGCCCGCGTAAATCGTCTGACCAATGCTGCTGGCCACAGTCCCACCGGCTCCGCCCGAGCCTGCGCCAGAGGTTCCTCCTGCCCCCAGAACCAGAGCGGTTGAGGCATTGGTGGCAAAAAAAGTGGAAGCGCCCCCGCTGACGCCAATCGCTCCTCCGCTTCCCACGGTGACCGTGTGGTTGTTTCCTGGCGACACGGTCAAAACCGACCGTGCATACGCGCCGCCACCGCCGCCGCCGCGCGCATTTGACCCATGGGTGCCACCACCGCCGCCACCACCCCAGCTTTCGACCGTGATCTGCGTGACGCCCACAGGAACAGTGAATGTCCCACTGGTGTCGAAGACCTGCTGAGCCTGCTGGGCCTTCGCTGAAACAGCCAGCAGGCCGGCCATAGCGGCAATCGAAATCCTTGTCTTTCCTTGGCGTATTCCTTGGGCAGCGCGTTGGAATACGGTATGCCGGACGGATTTTTGAATCGAATTAAACAGCGAAACAGCCCGAGTGAACGGAGATGCGGTTACCTTTTTCATTTTCTTGTTGGTCAATTGGTCCCTTAGAACCCTTGGGTCATTCTGTGTTTGTATTTAGCAGGGGAAAACACGATGCATTGGCAATCATGCAGAAATGCATGGGGTCGTGTATCCTCCAAGCCTGTTAGTCGCGTTACAGGATTCCCTTACTTGGGAATGAGGGATGCTTTTATGCTGTCGGCACCCACATTTCAAGACATTTTTTTCGCATGACTGCCCATTTTTCAAACACAATGAATAATAAGCCCCAATGTGACCTGTCCAGAAGTCTTTGTTACCGTAAAACCACGAAGAAGGAAGTTCCCCTTACCCCTAAATGGGCTCGCGTCCGGCAAAGCCCGAATCCAGTTCGTGCCAGTGCTCAATGTCGTCCTCGTCGCGCTCCCAGCAGAGGAAGACCTCGCGCCCGTCGCGCAGGGCCGGAAAATCCACCAACCCGCGGTCAATGTCCTTGATGAAAATGTGTCGCCGCTGGAATTCCAAAAGGGCTTCCTTGCAGTCGGCCATGGCTCGGAACCATTGATTGACCGATTCGCCTCCGACATCATCGCCTGCGGCGGTCACCGATCCCAGACGCTTGTCGAGATGCTCCATGCGCCTGCGCTGGGCATTAATCTGGTCGAGCCAGACGCGCAGTTGCGGCAAGAGGGCTCGGGCTTCTTCCAGGGAATAATGCTTATGAAATTGAAAGGGCATCAGAGTGATATCCCAAGTTTCTTTTTCACTTCATCATTGGGCTCGATTTGAAGGGATTTGCGCCACGCTTCGCGCGCTTTTTCCTCCAGGGACAAAGCAAAATAGACGTCCCCCAGATGGTCGTAAATGGTCGCATCGGGCTCTCCCAGAAATTCAATGGCCATGAGCAGGTAATCCAAGGCGGCGGCGGGCTGGTTGAGTTTGTAGAGCACCCAACCGAGGCTGTCGAGATACGCGGCGTTTTTGGGGTCGAGCTTAACGGCCTGCTCGATGAGTTGACGGGCCTTCTCCAGATTCACCCCTCGGTCGGCCCACATGTAACCAAGATAATTGAGCGTCTCGGCGTCGTCGGGCCTGAGTTCGAGTGCCTTCTGGAAAAATTTCTCGGCCTGTTCGTAGTCCTTGTTTCTCTCGTGGGACGCGCCGACCTGGAAATAGAACAGGTGGTCGAGCTTGCGGTCACCCGCCCCGGCAATGATTTCGGCGGCGGTGAAATGCCGGACGGCCTCGGCGTAGTTTTGGCGCCGGTGATGCGCCAGGCCGGAGGAAAATTCACCGATGAAAGACTGGGAGAATTTCTCGCGCGCTTTGTTGAGAATCTTGAGCGCCTCGGCGGTTTTGTTGAGGTTGATCTGGGAGCCGGCCAAATCGTAATAGGCCTGCTCCATCTCGGGGTTGATCAGCAGGGCGCGGTTGAAATGCTCGGCGGCGCGCTCAAAATTTTTCTGTTCAAAAGCCAGCGTGCCCAGCACGTAAAACACATGGGGATGTTTCGTGGGGTTGTCACGCACCATGGCTTCAAGCAATTCGGCGGCGCGGTGCTTGTCGCTCTCCTGTAAATATAGATTCGCCAGTCTTTCACGGAGCAAGTCCCGGAACAACGGCAGATCGGCATATTTTTCCAGCAGTTGGCCGTATATTTCCGCTGCGCGTTTCCGCTCGCCGGCCTGCACCAGCAAATCGGCAATTTTTTGAAGCAAGGTCGGGCTGTCCGGATTCAAGTCGGCGGCGCGCATCAGCAGTTGCGCGGCCTTGGGCTTGACGACGGCAAGCTCGCCGGGATGCGCCTGGGCGTATTTGAAATATAATTCGGCGAACCCCAGAGGAAACGCCGGCTCAAGCATCGGTTGTTTTGCCCCTTGATCCAGAATTTTGAGCATTTCCTTGGAGTGACCCAAATGAAAATATATGTCCGCCAGATTCATGTAGGCGCCCAGTG
>CALJZV010000569.1 GCA_937983475.1 uncultured Verrucomicrobiales bacterium | reverse complement strand
GCTCAGATAGACGATGGTGCGGTTCCAGGGGCTGATGTTCGCCGGGCTGGCGTGCACCAGGTTGCAGTGGAACATCAGCACCGAGCCAGGCTTTCCGGTCGGCGCGACGACGCCGCCCTCCTCGGCCAGGCGGGTGACGGTCTCGCGGTCGTTGTCAAAGGTGGGCCTGGGCGCGCCGGGGGCGAGGAAGGCGAGCGGGCCGTAGCGGTCGGGCAACTCGGTGAGGCGGAGGGTGTCCTTGGGCGTGTCGAGGTCGGTGTCGAAATCGTAAACGCGGAATTCGTCGAAGTTGCAGAGGACGACGTAGCGGGGACGGTTGGGGACCAGGCGCGTCCAGTAATCAAAGGCCTGGCGGTAGTGTTTCTGGAGGTCCGCGCCGCGCTTTTTCATTTCGATCAGGACGACCGGTTTCCAGACGTAATCGGCAAAGGCCATGCCGCCGCCGTCCTCGTCGGCCTTGCGGATGCGGAACTCGGTGGCGCCGCCCACATCGAGGCAGCCGGGCTGGCCAAAGGCTTGAAAGAGGCGGTCGAGAAAGATCTGGGCCTGGCCCTTTTCATCGCCCGAAACGCAACGCTGGCACCACGCGGTAAATTCAACAAGTTTGTCCCGGCTCGGCATGGGAAATTTGTACAGGAGGCATTTGCTGTTTGTCAGCACTGATCAGCCTGAAAACGGCAAGCGAGATGGAACAGCCAAGCCGCGAAAAGAGACGGGCAGCATCCGCATGGCCAAATATAGACGGGCCTGTTGCCACTCTGTTTGGGCCGGTCCGTTGCGGTTC
This sequence comes from uncultured Verrucomicrobiales bacterium, assembly GCA_937983475.1. Taxonomy (GTDB): domain Bacteria; phylum Verrucomicrobiota; class Verrucomicrobiia; order Limisphaerales; family JACDHS01; genus CALJZV01. Next base: position 1,863 of record CALJZV010000569.1, on the reverse strand, counting down.
GCAACGCCCACCTTCACTCCGCCGTCCAAACAGAGTGTCAGCGATGTTGTGAGCACGTTTGTCTGCGACGTCCTGATTCGCCTCAGACGACCAGCCTACCTCCCCAGGGCCGAGGAGACGGCGGACTTGATGCCCGAGCCGCGAATGTCCTTGGCGGCGATGTTGCCCTGCGGGTCCACCAGAAACAGCGACGGAATGCCGCTGACGCCATACTCGTTGGGCAATTGCGTTTTGGACCATTCGCCAAGGAATCCCTGCGTCCAGGCAATCTCATGCCTGGCGGCAAATTTCCGGGGCGCGTCCTCGTTGTCGTCGAGGCTGAGGCCCATCATCACGAACTTTTCATTTTTCCCAAAGGCCTCGTAAACCTCCTTCAGATGCGGCATTTCGGCCACGCACGGCCCGCACCAGGTCGCCCAGAAGTCGAGCAGCACATACTTGCCCCGCAGGTCGGAGAGCTTGAGCGTTTTTCCATCCAGCGTCTTGACCTCAAAATCCGGCGCGGGCATCCCGATCCGCAAATCCTTCTTCAACACGACTTTTAATTCGCCCAAATCCATCGGCTCATCACTGCGGCCGCCGGGCATTTCCGGGACAATGACCTCCTGCTGAATCGAGCCCAGTTGCTTGCCCATGCCGTGCGGCGTCTCCGGCGGCTCGGTGACATGAATGGACAGGCTGTATTCCCCTGCGGGCACATCTTCGATGCGGAACCGGCCATCCGGCTCCATGATGACGGTGTAATAACGATAGCTTTCACGGGCGCGCCGAACCTCGTCGGAGTTGTTCCACTCTTCGTATTCCGCTTGCGACTCGAATTGCCTGGGTGGCTTGGGCTGTTTTGTTCCCAAGGTGCGGTGTCCATGTTGCCAGTCAATTCTCCGCTGCGGATCGCTCACCACAAGCCTGCCGGTGAGGATGCGGCCAGTGCCGCCAATCTGCGCACGGGTGACCTGGCCCGGTTGAACCTGCACCAGGGTTTTGTGGCTCCATTGCCTGGAGTTGTTTCCTATAGGAATCAGCCGATGCAGCGCCCGTTCACCGGGCGGGACAAATTCCAGGGTGAAATTCCCCTGCTCATCGGTTTTGGCCTGGGCAAAGGGATGATCATAGGAAAGGGATTGATGATTATTCTCCCTCGGTGCCATCAGCACTTCCTGATTCACGCCCGGTTTGGTGCCAATCATCAGTTTGCCCACGATTTTGCCCCATGGTTGAAGGGTCACCCGATTCAATGAACCAAACTGGTTGGTGGCAATTTCGGCATAACCCGATTCATGCACGAACAACAATGCCTTGGCCTCCGGATCCGGATTGACGGCGAATTTGCCGGTGTCGTCGGTTTGATGAATCTGGCTTTGCTCCGTCCGCACAAAACGGGCCTTGCCCAGGGTGAGGCGGCTCGATGGCGTCAGCAATGCGACCTGCGCCCCCGGAACCGGCTGGCCGTCCGGCGTGACAACGGTGCCGCGCAAGGGATTGGATTTTTTCAGGGCAAAATCCAAGGTCTTGTCGCCCGCAAAATTCTCGAAGCGCTCCGAGTGCGAGGACAGATAACCATCCGCCTCCACGCGCAGGACATGCTTTCCGGAGGCCGGCTCGGTGATGGAGAACTCATACTTTCCATCGGTGTCGGTCACGGTTTGATTTTTTCTCCAGTAAAGGGAGTTGTGCCCATAATCCTCGCCCAGCTTCAGCTTGAACGCCGGAATGGGCTTGCCCGTTTCGGCATTGGTCACGCGGCCCAGGATGCGCGGAGGGGCCTGCAACGTGACGATTTTCTCGTCCTCACCCGGCGTCAGCCGGTAATCCCTCAGCGCCTGGTAGCCCTCTTTCAGGATGGAAAACTCCGCCGTTCCTTCC
>CALJZV010000568.1 GCA_937983475.1 uncultured Verrucomicrobiales bacterium | reverse complement strand
CCGCCACGCTAATGAATCCCGCCGTCCACCACAGCGCGGACATATCCGCCAATTCCACTTGGGGCGGGTACGCTGGAACACCGAGAAGGGCCGTCAATTCCGCCGCCAACTCACGGCGGCGCTGCTCCCACACATCATCCAATGGAATCCCAGACCGAGATGCGATTGGCCACTCTCCCCTCCAATGCGGTCGCCCGTGATGCATTCCTGTGACTGCCGCCCAAAAAGCGGCGTCACTCTTTCGGAGGGAGAATTGCTCGCGCAGCAGGTTTTGAAGGGTGAACTGGCTCACTTTGGAATGATCCGGTTCGGCTTGCACCCAGGCCCTTGTTCTCGCTTCGTCCGTCAAGCCCTGTTCGCATAACCACGCTGAACACTTCCGCTGAAAGCCGGGGCTTATTTTTCCGATGTCGTGACAGGCGGCCAGCCACATGGCCAAAATTGGGTCAATGAATGAATGGCCCCGTTGCTTTGCGAGTGCCTCCGACACGCAGCCGACGTTGAGGCAATGGTCGCGCACGGAAATGCCCGGAACGTCGTTCCCATTCCCGTCCTTCGTTGTCTTGGCCCAAAAATACATGGTCATTGTCCCGCCGTTTTGTCTCCAGCGTGGGTGATTGCGACCGCATTTATGATGCTCCTCATAATCGGATGCAATTGGTTTTGATGTGCCACATTTTCAATGTTCACCTCGCGACTGTAATCAGAGGGGTAGGACAAAAACTGTCCAACCCAGAAAAAATTTTTGATACGGCCCGCTTGGACAGTCTTTGTCCCACCCTGCCAGGTAGAGTGCGCCCGGAATGTTTCGTTCCATGAATCGTGAACCATGCCTGCCGCTCCTGTCTGCGCGGCAGCGGAAAGGATCCCATTGACTGACCCGGAAACCGTCAACCGCTTCATCGTTCTGCGCTCGCAAAGCTGGAGCTTCAATCGCATTGCCGCCGAACTGGGTGTCTCCAAGCCCACGCTCATCCAGTGCAGGGGTCACCGAGTGGCAGTCTGGGGCGGTAAAAAACCGGTAACCGGTAAAAAACGGTCAAATTCGGTAAAGAACGGTAAACATAATCCGGCGGTGGCACCGGGAACGGCCCGTTGGCGGTTCTCGTGTCCATTGCGCGGGCCCGATTTCCGCCTGGAAAGTGCTTGCCGGACCTTGGCGGCTGCTCAATAACTTCCCGGACTTTGCCTCGCAGCCTTAGCAAAACTAAAATGAAGACGCATCCGTTGTATCTGAATGGCGACTTTGTGGTGACCGATAAAACCATGCCGGTGACCAACCCGGCCACCGGCGAGGTGTTTGCTCAGATGTCCGCAACGGATCGCACAGGGGTGGCCAAAGCAATCGCCGACGCGCAGGCGGCCTTTGCGGGTTGGCGCGCGCTGACCGCCAAGGCGCGCGGTGAATTTCTGCACAACATCGCCAACGAGTTGGAAAAGCGCCGCGACATTATTGCCCGCACCATCACGCTGGAAAATGGCAAGCCGATCCAACAAAGCCAGGGCGAACTGGCATTGACGATTGACCACCTGCACTGGTTTGCCGAGGAAGGCCGGCGCGGTTACGGCCGAGTGATTCCTCATCAAGCCGACGGCAAACGCAACATGGTCATCAAGACACCCATCGGCGTCGTGGCTGCGATCAGTCCATGGAATTTTCCGCTGCTGCTCTCCGTGCGAAAAATCGCGCCGGCGCTGGCTGCCGGTTGCCCGGTCATTCTCAAGCCCGCGAGCGCGACGCCGATTTGCAATGTGCTCTTCGCCGAGGTGTGTGATGCGGTGAAACTGCCCAAGGGCGTTTTTCAATTGGTCTGCGGTTCGGCCTCGGAAATCGCGGCGGAATTTCTGGAGAATTCGCTGGTGCGCAAAATTACCTTCACCGGGTCAACCGAAGTGGGCCAGAAGCTCATTGAAGGCGCGGCGAAAACCGTTAAACCACTTTCCTTGGAACTCGGCGGTCTTGCGCCGCTCTTGGTGTTCGACGACGCCGATTTGGACAAGGCCGTGGACGGCGCGATGCTGGCGAAATTCCGCAACACCGGCCAATCGTGCATCGCCGCCAATCGGATTTATGTGCAGCGCGGCATTTATGACCGGTTCACGAAACTCTTTGCGGAGAAGGCCAAAGCCTTGAAGGTCGGAGAGGGCTTGGACCCGGACGTCCAGATTGGCGCGATGATCGATGAGGCGGCCATCCGCAAGGCAACCGAACACGTGGAGGATGCCTTGAAGCGCGGCGCAAAAATCGTTTGTGGCGGAGAAAAAATGAATCGCCCCGGGCACTTTTTCGAACCAACTGTGTTATCAGATGTCCCGCGTGATGTCCTCTGCATGAAGGAGGAAACGTTCGCGCCCATCGCGGCTATTTCCCCGTTTGAGACCGAAGCTGAAGCGATCGAACTGGCCAACTCCGCTCCGTTCGGACTGAGCGCGTATGCTTTCACGCGAGATTTGAGCCGAACCTTCCGCTTGATGGAAGCGCTTGAGGCGGGAATGATTGGCATCAACGACGGCCTGCCGACGACGAGCAACGCACCTTTTGGCGGCGTGAAAATGAGCGGCTGGGGCCGCGAACTTGGCAGCGA
>CALJZV010000567.1 GCA_937983475.1 uncultured Verrucomicrobiales bacterium | reverse complement strand
CTGGGCTTATGCGTTCTCGTCACTGTCCCGCGCGCGCGCGAGGGGCCCTGCCCCGCCCTCGGGCCGCAACCGCAGGTCAATCCGGAACAAAAACCCCTCGGAGGTCATCCGGCCCACCTCGCCAATGAACGCCTCGGCCAGGCGGCAGAAAAACTGGTGGTTGCTCATCCCCTTGCCCGGTGGCTCGTTTCGTTTTGGCGGCACCTTGAACAGGCTTCCCTCCGCGGAATACACGAACAGCACGTCCACGTCCGAGCTGTAATTCAACTCGCGCCCGCCAAGCTTGCCCATGCCCAGCACGCAAAAGGCGGTTTCCACCCAGCGCCCGTTGGCGTCCTGGTGATAAGGCATGCCCAGTCGCTCAGTCAGTTGTTTGGCACAGAGCTGGAGCACGGCGTCCAGGCAGACATCGGCAACGGCGGAAATCTCCTCCACAATTTCCGTGAGGCTGCCCATGCGGGAGAGGTCGCGGGCAGCGATCCGCAGCATCTGCCGCTGCTTGAAGTCGCGCAGCTTTGCCAGCGCTCGGGTAAAATCATTGGATTTCAGCGCGGCATCCAGCCACGGACGCACGTCGCGCGAAAGACCCTGTTTCTGGCGGGGATGCCTGAGTTTTTCGGGTTCCAACATTTCCAGGCAATCCGGATGCGCCAGCAGCCATTCGGACAGCGCCTGGGACCCACTGAACAGTGAAACCAGAACGCGAACCTGCTCGGCGCTCGCCTTTTTAATAATTGAAGCGCCAGAGGCGGATTTCAACTGCTCGAAAAATCCCTGTGCCCGGCGGGAATCGGCTGAGGCCTCGATGGTGTTTTCCCAAAGACGCGTTTGCATTGTGACAGCGCAGTTTACTGAACTTCAAAAAATTCTCGCAACGGCAGGTCACGCGCTATGGCGACCCACAAATTAAATGGAAATTCGATCCAGTTTTATTTCGCCGGTGACTTCCTTGGACGGCGGTTTCGGCCTTGTGGCCAACCCTTGCCAAAATCCAAGGCCATAAAACACGTGGCTGATGAGAATCAATGCCATCAGCCGTGGCAGCCAGAACCACTTCCGCAATGGAAGGATGAACAGCGCCTGAGCCAAGACCGCCAGAAAATAAACTGGCAGCGGCCAGAGCATCGCATTGGGCAACAAGGGCGTCACCAGCAAATACAGCAGAAAGAGCGGCGGCACGAAATTCATGGCCGAGCCGGGCGTGGGATGAAGCCGAAACTGCTCCGCCCTCCCCCGTCCGTAATTGCGCAGCATTTTCATGAACGCCTCCAGTGTCGGGCGTGGCCGCCGATGCACGAGCAACTCGGGGTCATAGATCAGTTTCCCGCCGCGCTGCTGCAACGCGTCCATGAGGGCATTTTCCTCGTTGGGATAAAGGGATTCATCAAAACCGCCAAGCTCCGACACGTCCTTTTTCCGGGCCAAAAGATTGCACAGAATCAATTCCTTTTCGCTCGATTCCCGCGCGGTTCCCACTTGCCGATAGCGAGCGCGGCTCGGTCCAAACGCCAGCCAGGTGCCCATTGTCAGCGCGAAGGTTTGCTCCAAGGGCGGCGCATCGGAAGGACACAGGTTCGGCCCGCCGGCCATTTTTACGTCGTCATTGGCAAAATGAGCGACTGCCTTACGGAGCGTGTCGGGCGGCGCGACCGAGTCATCGTCGAGAAAATAAACGATGTCGCCACAGGCCTCGCGCAGCGCGGCGTTGCGCTGAACCGAGGGCTGTTTTCCGCGTGCGATGATGATTTCAAGTCGATCCCTGGGGTAGTCAAACTGCCGCGCGGCGTTGACAGCGGGAATGTCCTGTTGCCCCGGGCGCGTCGGGACAATCACCGTCACGCGTGGAAGTAAATCGTTCACGCCAGGAAAGTGAGGATACTTATTCCAGACCCAAAATGCGGCGGCCTTCGGCAGTGATCATGGACTGGTGCCACGGCGGATCCCACACAATTTCCACGCTGGCATCCTCGACGCCCGGCAAATAAAGGAGCTTTTGCTGCGCGCCGCCTGCGATCCCCGTTCCCATGCCGCAGCCCGGCGCGGTGAGGGTCATTTTCACAAGCACTTTGCTTCCGCCTGAAGGCAGCTTCTCGATGTGCATGTCATACACCAGCCCGAGGTCCACAATGTTCACGGGAATCTCGGGATCATAACAGGTCTTAAGCGTGTCCCAGACGGCCTTTTCATCCACAGGCCCTTCGGCGCCGGCCTGTTTATTGGCCACGGTTTCCGCAAGACTGGATGTGGACTCGGCTTCCATGCCCAGGGCATCGGCGTCCTTCGGTGCGATGCGGAACAGTCCGCCTTGCGCATGGACAGTATAGCTGCCGCCGAGGGTTTGAGTGATGTAAACCGCGGTGCCCTCCGGGAGGACTACGGTGGAACCGACTGGAATCTGAACCGCCTCACAATCACGCTTGAGTTGAACTTCATTCATAAAATTTAAGCTGGAACAACCTTAGCCGACCTCGGGGATGACGCCATAAGTTTTTTGCAGTTCGAAAAATGGAATCGCGTGACAGCACGGTTTTGCTTTGCCTGAGACAGTGAAGCGTTTACTTTTCGCCCGCTATGAAATGGTATCCCCCCATGTTGTTGGCGGTTTTGCTGATGTCCTCGGCCTGCTCTCATGCCCAGGTCAAACTAGGCAACGAAGTATTGGCTGAAAGCGGCTTCAAGGCGCTGGCTGGAAAACGCGTTGGCTTGATCACCAACCCCTCGGGAGTGAACCGGCAGTTGGAGGCAACGGTCGATGTGTTGCATCGCGCCCCAAACGTCAAGCTCGTGGCGCTGTTCGGCCCCGAGCACGGCATTTACGGGGACATTCCCGCGGGCGACAAAATTGAAAGCCGCACAGACGCACGAACCGGTTTGCCGGTTTATTCACTGTATGGCAAGAGCCGCAAGCCGACCGCTGAAATGCTCAAGGGGCTCGATGCCGTCATATTTGATCTCCAGGACATCGGATGCCGCTCCTACACTTACATCAGCACGATGGGCCAGGCGATGGAAGCCTGCGGCGAAAATGGCGTTGAGTTCATTGTCCTGGACCGCCCCAATCCGCTGGGAGGCGAGCGGGTCGAAGGCCCGATGCTTGAGGAGAAGTTCAGGTCTTTTGTCAGCCAGTGGGATATTCCTTACGTGCATGGTCTGACGACCGGCGAATTGGCGCGCATGATCAACGGAGAAGGATGGATCAAGAAACCGTGCAAGCTGACTGTCATTCCCATCAAAGGCTGGAAACGCTCGATGGTCTGGGAGGAAACCGGGCTGCCATGGGTGCCCACCTCGCCGCACATTCCTCATGGCGACTCGCCGATGTATTACGTGGCCACCGGCATCATCGGGGAACTGCTCTCCGCCAACATCGGCGTCGGTTACACCCTGCCCTTCCAATGCGTTGGCGTTCCGGGTTTGGACATGCACAAATACGCCGAGGCGCTAAACGCTTATAATTTGCCTGGCGTCAAGTTCAAGCCCGTCACCTACCGCCCCTACTACAACACCTTCAAGGAACAGACCGTCTCGGGCGCGCAAATCTATTTCACGGAGCCGCGCAAGGTGTGCCTGACGGCGATCAATTTTTACGTCATGGAGGCGATGAAGAATGTGGGCAACCGGGACTTGTTTGCCGAAGCCGTGGCGTCTAAGCGCGGGTTTGACATGTTCGACAAGGTCAACGGGACCGATGCCACACGCAAAGCGCTACAGGCCGGAAAATCAGCCGCAGAAATTGTGGCCTCCTGGAAAGCCGGCGAGGAGGCGTTCAAAAAACAACGGCGCAGGCACCTGATGTATTAATCATCGGTTTGACCGTTTTTCTCCAAGGCTTTTACCGGGAGACAAAAATGAAATGTGGCACCTTTGTCTGGTTCGGATTCGGCCCAGATTTTCCCGCCGTGCCGCTCCACGATTCGTTTTACTGTAGCCAGCCCGACGCCAGCACCTTCCAGATCAGGATCGCCGTGCAGTTTGTGGAAGCCGGTAAAAATCTTCTCGGCATAGTCCATTGGAAACCCTCTTCCATTGTCCTTGATTGAATAACAAGCCTGGTCCCCGTCAACGCGTCCGGAAATATCGATCCTGGGCTCCCCGCGGAATTCGGAAAACTTGGCGGCATTGCCAATCAAGTGACGCCAGGCGCATTCCATCAATATTTTGTCCGCCGTCACCCCGGGCAATTCTCCGATGCGCAATTCAACCTGATTGCGAACCGACGGGGGAAGGGCCTCGCCGATTACTGTTTCAACCAGTCTGCCCATGTCCAACTCGACTGGTTGAAGGGGTTGCCGTCCCATGCGGGCCATTTCCAAAAATTGATCCAACAAACCGGTCATCCTTCGTGCGCTGCGGTGAATGATCTCGATAAGACGGACTGCATCAGGTTCCAATTGCTGAATATGCTCCTCCTGTAGCATGTGGGAAAAATTCCGGATGGCGCGGATGGGCGCCTTCAAATCATTGGCCACCGAGTAGGCAAAGGCGTCAAACTCCTTGCTCCTCGCATTCAGGGAGGAGGTGCATTCCTCCAATCGCTCCTGAAAGTTTTTGCTCATCTCCCGCAACTCGGCCTCGGCTTTGACCCGATCTTCAAAATCCCGAAAAACAATGATGATGCCACTCGATACTCCCTTCCTGTCGTGGACCTGGGCCCCACTGACATCAACGGTGGTCTCCGTCCCGTCCTTGGACTTCATCCGAATCATCTCATCAAGGCGAAAAGTCAATCCATCGGCCAATGTCTGCTTCACCAAGTTCTGCAATGGCCTGCGTTCCTCGCCCACATAGGCCTTGAATACGTCCTGATACGGTTTGCCAAGAGCCTCGGACATGCTGTAGCCCAGCACCATCTCGGCTGTGGGGTTGAGATACGTGACCAATCCTTTGACGTCCGTGGCAATCACACCGTCCGTCAGGCTGTTAATTGCAGTGGCCAGCCACCGTTCCATGCTGTGCACTTTGTTTTCCATCTTGTGGCGGTAGAGAGCCATTTCAATGGATGCCTGAATCGAGCGTTCATCGAATGGCTTGACGATGTAGCCATAAGGCTGGGTGACCTTGGCGCGCTCCAGGGTTTTGCTGTCCGTGTAGGCAGTCAGATAAACCACAGGAATGTTTAGGTCGTCGCGCAGGCGCTCCGCCGCCTCAACGCCGTCCATTTCTCCTTTCAGCACGATGTCCATCAAAGCCAGGTCCGGATGGGTTTCGACGGCCTTTTTTACCGCATCCTCGCCTGACGCCGCGATACCCACCACCTCGTAATCCATCGCCTTAAGGCGGTCCTGCAAATCGGCGGCGACGATGCTTTCATCCTCGACGACCAGAATGTTCGCTTTTGACATGTTCCTCCTCCTTTTCTTTCACGATTTCTTTGAATGCTATGACTACCTCGGTTCCTTTTTCGTTGTGCGTCTCCAAGGTCCCTCCCAGTTGTTCGGTCAAAATCCCAACAAGCTTCAACCCAAGCGTGTCAGCGCGTTTTATATCCAACCCCTCGGGCAATCCCACGCCGTCATCGCGGACAACGAGCCGATACCCTGCCTCTCGATCGCCATGTATTTTAATATATACCCTTCCCTGCCGGTTTTCAGGAAAAGCATGCTGGTAGCAGTTGGACACCAACTCGGTCAGGATCAGCCCCAAAGGCATGGCGACATCAATTTTGAAGAACAGCGAGTCATTTTCGATGTGGGTTTTGACCTTGGCGGCGCGCTCCCCATACGCGGTATGCAACCGGGCAACCAGGTCGCGGGCGTACTCGGCAAAGTCCAGTTCCATGAGGTTCCTGGAGCGGTATAATTTCTCATGAATCAGCGCCATCATTTGGATGCGATACTGACTCTCGGCAAACTGATTCCGGATGACTTCGTCATGGATCCGCCCGGACTGGAGACTCAACAGGCTGGAGATGACCTGCATGTTGTTTTTGACGCGGTGATGGATTTCTCGCAGCAGCATTTCCTTCTCGTGCAGGGATTCCTGGATTTGCGCCTCGGCGCGCTTGCGGGCGCTGATGTCGCGCATGATGGTGGAAAACAGCGCGGTTTTCCCATCGGGGCCTTTGTGGGCCAAAATGAGCTGGATGACGGGGATTTCTTCGCCTGACCGGTTGAGAAGCGCGGTTTCGCCCCGCCATACCCCCTTCTCGGACGCTGTCGGCAACCCCTCTTTTTGAATGATTTTATAAGCCCATCCGGGATGAAAATCCGATATCTGCAAATGGCTGATGTTTTCCTCCGGCTCCAGGACGGCCATTTCACGCCCGCCGCGGTTGATAAACATGGCACTTCCCTGCACGTCAAAGATGCCGACAAAATCCGGGTTGGCCTCAATGATGGAAACCAGGCGTTGCTGCTCCTCCTCGGCCTTTTTGCGGGCGGTTGTGTCCCGCACAGTGGCGATTACCAACCGTTCATTATCGGCCTGAAACGGACTCAACATGATATCCAGGGGAAACTCGCTGCCATCCTTGCGCCGGCCAAACAAGTCCAACCCCGCGCCCATAGGCCGCTCGTGCGGATCGTCCGCATAATGGAGCCGATGGGCCTCATGTCGCTCAACAAAGCGATGAGGAATAAAAACCTCAACCGGCTTGCCCAAAACCTCCTCTGGCTCGTAACCAAAAAGCTTCCGCATCTTGCCATTCATCATTTGGATATGCCCTTCCTGGTCCACCACCACAATCCCATCGGGAGAAAGCTCAAACAGACGCTCAAAACGAACCTGGCTTTCCTTGAGCGCCTCTTCAATCCGCTTTCTCTCAGTAATGTCCTGTTCGGTGCCAGTTAACTGGATTACATTCCCTGCCTTGTCTAGCACTACATGTCCGATGCCGTGCAAAAGTCGATGTTTTCCATCGGATCCAGGAATCTTATGCTCATAATCAAAATCGCTTTTGTTTTGGGTCGCCTTTCGGATGAAATCGCCGACCCTAACCGCATTCTCAGTGGGCAGCATTTGCAAGAATCCCTCCAAGCTGGCCTCAAGCTTCTCGGGCTTCGTTCCGTATAACTGACACAACTCCTCGGACCAAGTGACTCGGTTATTGCGAATCTCCCAAGACCAGCTTCCCAAGCGAGCGATCCGTGAAGCGGTGGTAAGCAGCTCTTCTTTTTCGCGTAGCGAGGACTCATAATCAGCGGCCTTTTGAATCTGTTCGGCCAGGTTTCGGTTGGCCAACTCCAGTTGCAGGGAACGGGTCTGCGCAGTTCGCGAGAATTGCAATACCAGAATCAACAACAAGGTGATGGCCAACCCCGCACTCAGGATAACAAATCCAATGGTTCCAAAAGCAATAGTTTGCTGGACTTTAGGAAGGTTTCGCATGGCAAGGATGGACAACCACAGTCCCAATGAGATGGCCATCATCCCCACACCCAATGCGGCCGGAGCCCAAAACGGAATAAATATTTGAGAGTCCTCTTCTTTTCTCCACGCATGGAGAATAAGCCCCGTCCCGAGCACCATAAAGCTGAAGCTGGTGTGAAGAGCCATGCCTGTCAGCTTGCCCCAGCCATATGCCGTCGGAATTCCACCCAAGTAACCAAAAATGGCAATTGTTCCCAGCGCAAAGGTGGTTGCACCAAGAAAACCGGCCCCGGCGACGAATAGGCGGGACCCGCCTTGGCGCCCGCACAATACAACCGCAATCCCAGCCAGAACGAAGGAAAAGGCGGTGTTGGGGGCCATCCGACCGGGAGAGGAGGTTCTGACCGTCACATAAGGTTCCATCAGCAGGGTGTCAATTTTGAGGTCCACACCCCAGATATATTCGATGAGCGTTAAAAACCCGACACCCAAGACCACAGCCCCGCAAACCATTGATGCCTTTAATCGGTTAATGATCAAAAGCCCCAACGCGATCCCGCAGATCAGAAAACACAGCGCGGTGTTGTATTGCATCGGGGCGAACGTGGGCGACAACTGCATGAGGAACGTGTTCCG
>CALJZV010000566.1 GCA_937983475.1 uncultured Verrucomicrobiales bacterium | reverse complement strand
TCATTAGTGGTGCGTTAGCTATTTCCGGTTACATCCTGCTCCAGTCATGGTTCCTGACGCTCCCGTTGGCAGCACTTATTGCTTGGTGCATTTATTTGCGTCGGCATCTCCGGACCCAAAAGGTAAACACAGAAACAAGTCCATGAACACGAAACTCATTCTCTGGCTCGCACTCGTATTCAGCGGCGCATTTGTTTGCTTATCCCAGACTCCGAAAGCGAAGATCTACGAAACGCATTCGCTGAAAGGGCAGCCGTCAGTGGCGATTTACATGCATGGTTTTGTTGATTCCTCGTTTGATGCTTACCTCGTGGAAGGACAGTCTCAAAAGCTTTTGTTTTCATCGCTGCCCGCCTTGAAGTCACAATTTGAAAGTGTAACCAATTCCATAACTGCAACGAATTATGCCAAAAGAGCCTCCGGAAAAAATACCGGCGAAAAAATGTATGACGTGTATTGGTCAACGGATCTCCAAAGATTGGCGCTTGCATTCCATGGAAATTTCGTGGCGGCGTATGACTGCCAAACGGGACAAAAAATTCAGATTAAGGACTGCCGGGAAAACCAATCTCAATGCACGGCTCTCGGCTCAGTGATCAAACGCTTTTTAGCCGGAGAGGCAATAACGGATGCAGAGGTGGAGGATGTCCGCAAGCGTTCGTATTCAGGACAAAACAACCGCTCTACAGTCGTTGTCGGGACCAAATCTACAGTTGAATTGCCCATCAAGTTCTCTGGATACAAAGAATTTTACACCTTTGTTGCGCGGCAGACCTTTGATGGCATGGAGCCAGCGGATCATCTGGTCTTAAAACTTGCTGCGGATAGCGCGACCGAAATCATAACAGTGGAGAGCAAGGAACTGCCCTACGTCTATCTTGTAACGAGCCATTTTTATGATGGGGGAATTTATGATAAGATTCGCGGCGTGCAGGGCAATGGCACTTATTTCATTTTGCGGCCATTGGCTGAGGACTTTACGGCGTTGAATACGGATCGAGGTTTTGAACTTATCGGCATTGCCGAGGGTAATTCTTGCAAGCTGGCATATTCAGATGGAAAGCCACGTTTCGTAACCCACACACATGTTTCCGCCTTGGAAAGCGTACAAGGAATATACGAATGGAACGGGAAAACCCTTGAACAGATCAAATGATCCTCTGCGGATTCTTAAAAAATGCACCCCGCTGCTCATCTTTGCTCACCGCAAACACCGCCTCAATTACGAATTGCCGCGGCCGTGACAAAATCCAAGGTTTTTATCCATTTGAGTCTTGTTTTAATCTCTTTGTTAGCTGGTTGCGGCAAGCGCGAGAACGGGAATGCCACAACGAATGAATTCACACTTGTGTTGCCAAATGGAATCAAAGTAGGCGTGAGCGAAGAACTCGGAACCTATTGGGACGGGCCGCTTTACAGCTACAAATTCACTCATTCTGGCTCGGTAATAGCCGAACATTCAGGCGAGGGTCGGAAGCAGGAAATCAAAACCGGGCAAAGTGAAGACGTAAGTTATTTTTATCAAAAAAGCCTGCTCGCGATTTACGACAGCGGTTCGTGGATTGTCTGGGATTTCCGAAATACGGCCTTCAAAAATTTTTTAAGCGATTTGGAAAGGGTACTCAGTTCGCGAGGCAATGCAGGATGGTTTAGCATCAAGAGTTTTTCCACTCAGGAAGGCACTTGGATATTACGTTTGGATTGTGGGAATACTTCTCCTAACCCTGACTGGTCGAGCGGACGACTGCCCCCCGAAATTCATCTGAAGTCAACAAACCGGGGGAAACACTGGACAGTTGAAGAACAACTCTCGACACCATGATTCCACGCGAAATCCTTAAAACAATTCGCCAGATCGAGCTGCGCACCAAGCGGCTCGTCAGCGAATCGTTGTCGGGATTTCGCGCGCCATGCCAAACGGCAATCACCTTGATTTCGGAATGAGTCTCGTTGACCGCAAAGTAGATGGAATAAGGCCAGCCTTGGATTCGCGCCTTGCGGCTTTTGCGCCTCGCTTTTGGAAATCGGAACGGATCGGAAATAATCGCCGTCATTACAGCGTCAACCTCAAGAACAAACCGGACACCCAACCCTGCGGCTTTTTCCTCATACCACACAACGGCGTCC
>CALJZV010000565.1 GCA_937983475.1 uncultured Verrucomicrobiales bacterium | reverse complement strand
GAAAAAAAAGCGCTCATCGTCGATGAAAAGTCCTATGCCCAGCAGTTGGACCTGCTGCGCTTTCAGGTAAATGAAATCCGGTCCGCTCGGTTGTGCCCCGGCGAGGACGAAGCTCTGGAGCAGGAATATCGCCGGGCGGGCAACGCCTCGAAAATCCTGCAAACATGCCAGGCGACATTCGAATTGCTTTCTGAAAGTGAAACCTCACTCCTTTCTCAGGCCGGAGCGATCGGCAAATTGATTCATGACCTGCAGCGACTGGACAGCTCGGTTGCGCCCTTGGCCGAGCTGCATGATCAGGCTGTCCAAACGCTCCAGGATTTGCAGGCTCAATTGCGGCATTACGCCGAAAAGGTGGATTTGGATCCCGCGTCCCTCCAGGAAATGGAGGAGCGGCTGAATCTGATCCATGCGCTTAAACGGAAATACGGCGCGACATTGGAAGCGGTGATTCAACACGGGGAGGAAGCGTTTCGACGATTGACGGCCCTGGAGCAACGGGACACCGAGTTGGCCAGGATCAATGGCGAGATTGGCAGGGTCAACGCGGACTTGCGCGCCGCGGGATGCGAATTGACGGCTCGCAGGCGCAAGATCATTCCCAAACTGTGCAAGGCTGTGATGCGGCAGCTTGAGGATTTGGGATTCAAGCAGAGTCATTTTGCCGTAAGCCTCCGGAGTATTTCGGAAGGACTTGAGGAATCCTGTGAATCCTCGGGACGTGTGGCTTCTTCCGGATTTGACACCGTCGAGTTTGAGTTTTCCCCCAATCCCGGCGAGCAGGCGCGCCCGCTCAGGGCCATTGCCTCATCAGGCGAGATGGCGCGCGTGATGCTTGCCCTCAAGACCGTGCTCGCCGATCAGGACGAAGTGCCGGTCCTGGTTTTCGACGAAGTGGACGCCAATATCGGGGGAGAAACCGCGTCCACTGTGGGTTCTAAAATGCGACAAATTGGCGGCAAACGGCAGGTCATTTGCATCACGCACCTGGCCTCGGTGGCGGCCGAAGCCGCCGCGCACTTCGCGGTGTCAAAGGAGGTTGAAGCGGGCCGAACCGTGTCCGCCATCCGCCTGTTGAAAAAGCAGGACCGCGTCCATGAAATCGCTCGCATGCTGGGCGGACGCGGCAGCGCTGCCCTCACGCACGCAAGAGCCTTGATCGATGGAAAGTGACAAATGGCGAAAACAGTCGAATCCAGTGCCTGCGCTGAACCCGATGCATTGCTTGAATTGCCGGGAAGTTGCCTGGATAGCCACAACCTGACGACCAATGGCCTCTGGACCCGCTTCCTTTACGACGGCTGGAACCTCATTGCCATTCTCGATTCTCAATCCTCCATCCTCCAGTCGTTTATGTGGGGCCTGGACCTCAGCGGCTCCATGCAGGGCGCCGGCGGCGTGGGCGGGGTGTTAACCATCTCAAATCACCAATCTCCAATCGGAACACATTTTGCCGCGTATGATGGCAACGGCAACCCAACCAACCGTTACGAGTGGGATGCGGCCAATCGGTTGGTCAGAATCACTTAACAGTCAGCCAATGGACCCCAGCGGGTGAGCGAGTTCGCCTATGACGGCTTGAGCCGACGGGTGGGGATTGTGGAAAAGACCAATGGCGTGGTGGCGAGTGAACGGCGTTATCTCTGGCTGGGCGCAACGATGGCGGAGGAGCGCGATGCCACCGGCGGCACGGTCAGCAAACGGTTCTTTGGCCAGGGCGAACAGGTGGCGGGCGAGAACTATTTTTACACCCGCGATCATCTCGGTTCGGTTCGCGAGCTGACCGACAGCAGCCAAACCGTGCAGGCCCGCTACGAATACGATCCTTACGGGCGGCGTAAAGGGGTCGCCCATTAAGGCGTGAGGTCAACAGGAAAAGCGGGTCCGTTGCCGTTTTCTCTCGGGTTCCGCTCGAGCGCATTGAGGCGGCTTTGCCGCATTCCGATTCGGCCTGTTGTTTCGTTGGCAATCGGGGAGCGCGGGTCTGTGACCCCGCGGGTCTGTGACCCGCAGCAGGCATTGAAACTCGCTGGCGCTCGCCCCGGCTCAAGCCGGTATCGTGAGGATTTTTTGGGGTTGGTTGACCCCCGGCGGCGCTGCGCTTGCCCGGGGCTATGCTATGTCGGCCCGTTGGGCCTTAAAATCGGCGCTTCGCAATAAATAAACGGCGTGGTTGTTTAGCTCCGTGAGGAGCGACATCGTTGTAGCCCGATTCCGCCAGAATTAGAAGGAAGCCCCGTCGG
>CALJZV010000564.1 GCA_937983475.1 uncultured Verrucomicrobiales bacterium | reverse complement strand
TTGGCCATCAGGTCGTTGGCGACGTAGACGTCGGGCTTGCCGCCCTCCAAAACCACCAGCCGCCCGCCGGGTTTGGCCACGCGCCACATTTCCCCCAGACCGCGCTCCCAACTGCTCAGGTTGCGCAGGCCGTAGCCGACGGTCACGGCATCAAAGGTGTTGTCGGGAAAGGCAAGGCTCAACGCGTCGCCCTGGAGAAAATGAAGGGGCAGGGGAGCCGTCGCGGCTTCGGCCCGCTGCCGGGCGACGGCGAGCATATCCGGGCTGAAATCCATGCCGGTGACGTCTGCGCCGGCGCGCGCCAGGCCGAACGCCAGGTCGCCCGTGCCGCAGCAGACATCCAGCGCCCGCTGGCCGGGGCCGACGCGGGCCAGGCGGACCACTTGGCGTTTCCAGAGGCGGTGCAGGCCGAAACTCTGGAGGTCATTGATCCAGTAGCACAGCCGCGCGATGCGCGAGAAAAGGTCCTGAACATTTTCGGCCCGCTGTGCGCCTGGTTGGTAAAACTTGTTCGGCATCGCGCCGCAAAGTAGCAGGGCCGCCTGCGCAGGCGAATTTTAATTTCGGCGGGATTCCGGGAAACTGTTTGTATGAGCGCAATTTCACTGTGTTCCGTGTCTCATGGCGTTAGGGGTGGGGACGGCTCGTCCCCACACAATGTCACACAGCAGACAAGCGAATTGGGGACAAGTTGTCCCCGCCCCTGGCGCAACAATATCAAGATGCGGTTCCTGGAACTGTTTTTCCGGGAACTTTGGAATTGATTGGGAAAGGGCAGTTGGTAGTTTTGCGCCGCAATAATCTCTGCGAAACGCGTGCCGGCGCATTCCGGACTTCGCGGCTGCGTGTTTCGATTCATCAACAACGAATAGGTAATCAACATGAGCAACGCCAAAGTGCAGAATAATTTCCCTAAACTTCACAACGCCATGTGGCCCGGCCTGGTGGGCAAGGGCAGCCCCGGCGCGGAGCCGTGCATCGACCTCGATACCATGCTCGATCTTACCGCAAAGGCTGAGGTCAACGGCGTCAAGTTCGACGGCGTGGATCTGTTTCTCTTTGACCCGCACACCAGCATCGACATCAAGGACAGCGACCTCAAGAAGCTCGCCGCCAAAATCAAGAAGAAGGGGTTTGATGTCGGCTCGGTGGTCGCGCCGGTCTGGCCGCCGACCGGTGGCGGCTCGGCCATGGGCAGCGACGAGGACCGCAAGAAATTTGTCACACAGGTTCAGAAAGCCTGCCGCATTGCGCAGAAGCTGCGCGAGTTCGGGGTGCGTCCCCATGGCGTGGTCCGCATTGATTCGGCCTCAGGCGTGACCGACTGGGAGAAGGATCCCAAGGGAAACACCAAGCGCATCATTGAAACTTTTAAGGAAGCGGCCAAGGTCGCCAAGGACCACGGCGAAAAACTGGCCGCCGAGGGCGAAATCTGCTGGGGCGGCATGCATTCCTGGAAATACATGCTCCAGATTCTCGAGGGCGTCGGCCAGCCCAAGGTCGTGGGCTTCCAGGCGGACATGGCGCACACGCTGCTTTACACGCTGGGCTACAACGCGCCCGAGCACCGCATCGTGCCGGAGAAATTCAACTGGGAACCGGAAAAGTTCCATGGCGCGATGAAGAAAATGACCCAGGCGCTGCGCCCTTGGACGCTCGATTTCCACGTTGCCCAGAACGACGCCACGGTGTTCGGGTCCGGGTCGCACGACAAGACCGGGCGCCATTGCCAGGTGACCGATCCCAACGGCAAGCTGAACATCGCCCGCGACGCCGGTTACTGGATGCGCGACGACGCCGGCAAGGTGACGAAGAAGTTCAAGCACATCTGCTGGGACGGCTGCATGTTCCCTAACGCCGTCATGGAGAAGCAGGAAACCTGGAACAACATTCTTGCCGCCATGATTCAGGTCCGCGAAAACCACGGCTGGCGGGAATAGTTTCGTCAACAAAGCCATTTGCAAAGCTGGCTGGCGATGGTGCCGGCCAGCTTTTTTATTTTTCTGTAGGTGTGATTATTTCCGGGTGGCCGTCAAGTTCCACCTCTCCCCTGGCCCTCTCCTCCATTCGGAATGGAGGAGAGGGTGGCCGAAGGCCGGGAGAGGAGACCGCGCCGGGTATGGGGTGACAGCGCCAATTCATTTGCGCAGAAGAAGAATTACCTTCTGCCTGTCACATTTTTTTCCAAGGCAGATCAGCGATTTGCTGGCAAAACCCGGGCAAATGGGCTCCACTCGGTGGGATTTCACATGCACACCATCGATTGGCTGATCATTGCGTTTTATTTTGTTGTCACTGCCATCATCGGCGTTGTGTTCGCGCGGCGCGCCGGCAGGAGCCTTCAGGATTACTTCCTCTCGGGACGCAATTTGCCCTGGTGGATCGCCGGCACGTCCATGGTGGCGACCACCTTCGCCGCCGACACCCCGCTGGCCGTCACCGAGCTTGTGGCCAAGAACGGCATCGCCGGGAATTGGTTTTGGTGGAACTTCATTTTCGGCGGCATGCTGACGGTTTTCTTCTTCGCGCGGCTCTGGCGGCGCGCGGGAATTCTGACGGACGTGGAATTTGTGGAGCTGCGGTATTCCGGAAAGCCGGCGGCGTTTCTTCGCGGCTTCCGTTCAATCTATCTGGGCGTTTTCATGAACTGCATTGTCATCGGCTGGGTCAACCTGGCCATGGCCAGCGTTCTGGAAGGCATGTTCGACATCCCGCGTCATCAGATCATGTGGTACATCGCCGGCGCGCTGCTTGTGACCGCGGCCTACTCGGCGGTATCCGGCCTGTGGGGCGTTGCGGTCAATGACGTGGTGCAATTTGTTCTGGCCATGGTCGGCTGCGTCGCGCTGTCGGTGATTATTCTGGATTTGCCGCAGATTGGCGGCATGGCGGGCCTGCAGGCGAAACTGCCTGCGTGGACTTTTGAACTGACGCCATCGCTCGGCGCGGAGGCCGGTTCGGCTGGAGGCGCTCTGACGCTGACGTTCTCGGCCTTCATCGCCTTTGTGGGCATTCAATGGTGGTCGTCCTGGTATCCCGGCTCCGAGCCCGGCGGCGGCGGGTTTGTCGCCCAGCGCATGATGTCCGCAAAAAATGAACGGCACTCGCTGTTCGCCACGCTCTGGTTCACCGTGGCCCATTACTGCGTGCGGCCGTGGCCCTGGATCCTCGTCGGGCTGGCGTCACTGGTGCTTTATCCCGAGCTGCCGATGGAGGAAAAACGCCTCGGTTACGTCTATGCCATGCGCGATTATTTGCCCACTGGGTTGAAAGGCCTTTTGGTCGCGGCATTTTTCGCCGCTTACATGTCCACGATTGGCACGAACCTCAACTGGGGAACCTCCTACTTGATCAATGACCTCTACAAGCGGTTTCTGAAACCCGAGGCGACGGAGAAAAATTTGGTGAAAGTGTCGCGCGCCATGACGCTCCTGCTCATGGCCATTTCGCTTGTGGCCACCAGTTTCATGGACAGCATTTCCGGCGCGTGGGCGTTCATCATCGAGGCGGGCGCCGGGCTGGGGCTGGTCCTGATTCTTCGGTGGTTCTGGTGGCGCGTGAATGCCTGGAGCGAAATTGCCGCGATGATCATTCCGCTGTTGGTTTACGGTTATTTGCGCACGCAAACCAAAATCGAATTTCCAAACACGCTGTTCATCATCGTGGCCATCACCACGATCGGCTGGATCATTGTCACGTTTCTCACGGCGCCCACGGACCGCCAGACACTGCGCGAGTTTTATCGGCGGGTTCATCCGGGCGGCCTGGGATGGAAGCGAATTTCCGATGAGTTGCCTGAGGTGAAGAGCGATGCCGGATACGCGCAACTCTTCGGCTGCTGGCTGCTGGGCGTGGTGCTTGTATACGCCGTTTTATTTGGAATCGGAAAACTGCTCATGGGCAACCACGCGGCAGGCATTGGTTTTCTGGCGCTCGGAATCCTTTCCGGTTTTGCCATCAACCGGCTGATGCGTCGGGAGAAGGCTGAATCCTGAAATTCGCTCTGCTCCAAGGGACATAATCTGATGTCTTGAAATTTTTCCGGTTTTTGTGCCTTTTGTAGCCACTCAATTGATGAAACCACTGAATATCGGACTTATCGGATACGGCTTCATGGGCCGCACACATTCCAACGCATTCACCCAGGTCAAAAATTTCTTCGACCTCGAATACCAACCCGTGCTCAAGGCCGTTTGCGCCCGCGACGCATCAAAGGCAAAAGGCTTCGCCTCAAAGTGGGGTTATGAATCGGTCGAAACGGATTGGAAGAAATTGATCGAACGCGATGACATTGATCTCATCGACATCGCCGCGCCGAACAACGTCCACGCCGAACATTCGATCGCTGCGCTCGAGGCCGGCAAAC
>CALJZV010000563.1 GCA_937983475.1 uncultured Verrucomicrobiales bacterium | reverse complement strand
AGCGGAGCGGCACTGGTCCTGGAAAAACCGGTCGGTTTGGACGCCATGAAGGGCATTTACGAGGCACTCGACAAACTGATCAGCACTGCCCCAGAAAACCCTTTTGGGCAATCACCACAGAGCGCCCGTCTCCTTGCTGCCATCCAGTCCGAATGCACCACGCATTCATCCAGCGTGATCGAAATCAACGGAATTTCCGAGCAGGGCAAAATATTCATCAAACACGGTTCTCTGGTTCATGCCGAGACGCTCGCGATCAAAGGACAACCAGCCCTCAACGCGCTCATTTCGCTCTCGGACGGCTCATTTGCTCTGCGCCCGTTCTCCGAACCGCAAGAGAACACCTTCGACGCTCCGTGGCAATTCCTCGTGGATGAGGCCGTCCGTGCCGCGTCGCAACCCTTGGACAAGAAAAACGCTTTAAAAGCGCCGACGGGCGGTTCGATTTCTGCCTCAAGCCAGGATGACAATGGCCCAGCCAACGCATCTTCAAGTGGACTCAGCGATGCCAATCCAATCATTGAGGAAATTCTGGTTTGCGGCGCCAACGACGTGGTGCTCTTTCAATGGAATTGCAACGACCCACAGGCGCGGATTGCCCTGATGAACAGCCTGCAGAAACAGGCCGCCTCCCAGACCAACCGCGCGCTGGGCGACTCTACCCGGATTGAGCTGCTTGATAAAAAATCGGTCACCTGGGTCGAGTTCAAGCCGGCGGGGAAAGTATTTTTCAAGCAGCGGCTTTCAACGGCCAAGACGGGGCATTGACCGGCAAGCCGAGCCGTCGAGAGTCCTCGCCCCTCATTTCAGTCCAGACGAATTCGCTGCCTTTGCGGGTCGGCTTGCCGACGAAACAGCACGGCCACATTTCCCACCCGGTGGACCAACTGGCTGTGGGTCTTTTCGGCAAGCTGAGGAGCCAAAACTTTTTTCTCCTCCTTGAACTCCGAGAACTTGACCTTGACCAGCTCGTGCTGCGCCAACGCCTCATCCACCGTGCGGATGAACGCGTCGCTCAAACCCGCCTTGCCCACTTTGAGCATCGGCTCCATGCGTTGCGCCATGCCCTTGAGCTTGCGCGCTTGTGAACTGGTCAGTGAATCGGCCATAAACAGCGCGGAAAGTTAAGAGACCGGACTGGAAAACGCGACAGGTTTCTTTGTCCATTCGCCAGTTGCAGGGCAATTGTAAGATTTTCCCCGGTAGATGATTAAATAATTGTCCCGCTGGCGTAATCCAAAATGTGCAGGTTTAATAGCCGGCATGGACAGGGAATCAACTGAACCAAAGTCAGGCCAAGGGATCATTCCACTTTTCACCGCGGCATTCGTTTTCTGGGCCGCAATCATCACACTGGTTTGGTTCCTCCGCCAATAACACTGCCGGTCCAGTTTCCGCCACCCATTCAGCCTTCAAGCGCAAGCTGAAGCGTTGATTTTCCATCGGCTCCACGACGTTACAGGAACAAGCCACAGGTCTGCGCCCGTTTGGAAAACCGCAGGTTTTATGCTATAATTTTTCAGAAGGAAGGTCTTGACGGTGCGGTGTTTTGTTTCCGGGGACCTCTCCAAGGTTTTTGAATTTCTATGAAAATATATCTCGTTAAAGAACACATGGCTCTTCGAGATGGCCAGCGTGAGACGGTGACTGCTGCGTACTTGGATAAGCACAACGCAGAGGAAGATGCGCGCAGCCATGTCGAAGGACAGTACACACACTGGATGGTGGACTCCATTGACATCAAGGATGCCCGGAAGGTGTTAAACAAACGCAAAAGCACGTCAACAACACCTCATCGCCGGGTGAAATTGAGCCAGCGCCGCCACTGAGCAATCCCCCGCGTATTCAACGCGCACAATTTGCGTGTCCTTGTTCTTTTTCCATCCGGTGCCCCATTCAATTACGTAAAGGCAGCCATCCGGTCCCAATTCCATGTCCATGGGCCGCTTGAAGGTCATCTTTGGACAGAACCGCTCCATCTTCGCGATTTTTTCGTCCTTGTCCAAATGCACCGCGATGATCCAGTTCCGGGACCATTCGTAAATGAACAGCGTGTGGTCAAAATCCTTGGGCAGCTTCCGGCTGGATTTCAATTCGGGATCAAAATAATAGACCGGCCCGGCCATCGCCGTGCGACCGCCTTCGCCATTTACCGCCGGAAATTTCACCGAGGGGCTCGCCGGGTAGTAAATGAACGCCGGCTGTGCCGGCGGCAGCTTCTTCAAACCGGAGTTGTTGGGCGATTTGTTGACCGGTTTGGACGGGTCGAACCTGGCCTTGAACACCGCGTTGGTCGACGCCTTGAAATCCCGAATCCAATAGGGCTTGTTCTCGCCGATGAAATAAGGCCAGCCGAAGTTGCCCGCTTGCCGCGCCTGGTTGATTTCATCCATCCCGGCGGGCCCGCGGCTTTCCTTGAACTCCTTGGCGTCCGGGCCCACGTCGCCCCAGTAGAGAAACCCGGAGCGAGGATCCACTGAGATGCGGAACGGATTGCGGCAGCCCATCACGTAAATCTCCGGACGCGTCGCGCCACGCACCAAGGGCGGCGGCGTCATCAAGCCCTGCGCGCCTTTTTCGATCCTCACGCTCTGGCGGTTCATTTTGCCGGAAGCAGCCTGCGGGAACAAATTGCCCTCGGGAACCGTGTAACCGCCATCGGGCAAGGGGCGAATCCGCAGCACTTTTCCGCGCAGATCGTTGGAATTGGCCGAGGAAACCTGGGCGTCAAATGGGGAACGGCCCTTGCGCTGGTCAATCGGGCTGAATCCATCGGACTCGAACGGATTGGTGTTGTCGCCCACCGAAATGTAAAGGTTGCCTTGCGCGTCAAACGCCAGCGAGCCGCCCACATGGCAGCACTTTTCGCGTTGCGTGGGAATGTCCAGCACCGGCTTCTCGGAGGCCATGTCCAGCGCGTCGCCCCTGACGGTGAAGCGCGAGACACGGTTGGTGCCGACCTTCATGCCGGCCGCGTTGGTGCCCGTGTCGGGCAACGAGTAATGCAGATACAGCCAATGGTTTTCCTGGAAGTTCGGGTCCAAGGCCAACCCAATCAATCCATCCTCCAGGTCGGTGAACACTTTTATTTCGCCAATGACCGACGTGGTTTGCGTCTGGGGCTTCCAAAGCTTCACCTTGCCGCCGCGCTCGATGAAAAACACCCGGCCATCCTTTGCCACGGCCAGCTCCATCGGGTCTGCCAGCGTGTCTTCATACACGTCCCCCACTTTCTGGTCGGAAGCCAAAATCACCTTGCGGAATTTCCCGTCGGTCTGCGGCCCTGAAGGCGGCGGCGACGGCTTCTCCTCCTCCTTTTTTTCCTCCTTGGGCTTGTCCTTGTCCTTGGCGTCGGCCTGGGTCTTGGGCGCGGCGGGTTTCGTTTCGGCGGAAGCGGCCTTCTTGGGCTTGGCCTCGGCGGCAAGAGTCGTCGAAGTCATATCCACTCCAGCCAGAAGGCCGGCGCATAGCATCAGGGAAATGGTTTTCACGTTGGTAAATTAAGGACGCAGTCTGCCGGGTTTCATTCACGGCGACGACAAAAAAGCCGCGTTTGCGTTTGCCGCAACCTCCCTGCCCCGTTAAAAACACTCTCCCATGAAAGCCGCTGTTCTCCATGGCAAGGAAGATGTCCGCGTCGAAACTGTCGAGCCCAGGCCGCTTCAGCCCGGCGAAGTGCGCGTGGCCATCGGCGCGGCGCTGACCTGCGGCACCGACCTCAAGGTGTTCAAGCGCGGCTACCACGCCCGGATGATCGTGCCCCCGGCGGTGTTCGGGCACGAACTGGCCGGCACAATCTGTGAACTGGGAGGCGATGTGTCCGGTTGGGCCGTCGGCGACCGGGTGGTGGCGGCCAATTCCGCGCCGTGCGGCGCCTGCTTCTTTTGCGAAAATAAACAGGAAAACCTCTGCGACGACCTGCTGTTCCTCAACGGCGCCTATGCCGAGTCCATCGTGATTCCCGCGCGGCTGGTTCAAAAGAACCTGCTTCGGCTCAAGCCCGAAACCGCCTTTCGCGACGCCGCCCTGGCTGAGCCGCTGGCCTGCGTGGTGCAGGGCATTGAGGACCTGCGGTTAAATAAAAACGAGCGTGTGCTGGTGATCGGCTCGGGGCCGATCGGCCTGATGTTTGTCGCGCTGGCGCACCATGCGGGCTGCGAAGTGACGGTCGCCGGGCGCGGCGAGGCGCGCCTGAGCGCCGCCCGGCGGCTGGGCGCGACCGACGTGCTCGAAATCCCGCGCGGCGAATCCGTTTCACTGGCGGAACTGGCCGCGGGCCGCTTGTTCGACGTGGTGTTTGAAGCGGTCGGCAAACCGGAAACCTGGGAGGCGGCGGCGGGCATCGTGCGCAAGGGCGGACGCGTCAATTTCTTCGGCGGCTGCCCCGCCGGCACAACGGTGTCGCTGGACACCGGCCGGATTCACTATTCCAACCTGACCTTGCTGGCGAGCTTCCATCACACCCCGCGCGCCATCCGCCGCGCCCTGGAATTCATCGAGGCAGGGGCGATTTCCTCGCGCGATTTTGTGGACGGCGAATGCCCATTGAGCGGCCTGCCCGAGTTGTTCCGCTCCATGGCGGTGGGCAACCGCGCGGTCAAAACCCTCATACACGTCGGCCAATAAGAACCTCACGCTACCAGACCCCATACCGAGTGAACCGGGGCTCCCGCGCCAAAAACCGGCGGGAATCACTCGCTGATTGAAGGGAATCACTCGCTGATTGAAGGGAATCACTCGCTGATTGAA
>CALJZV010000562.1 GCA_937983475.1 uncultured Verrucomicrobiales bacterium | reverse complement strand
CGATGCAGTAGGTGTTCACGTCGCAGGTGAGGAACTGCATGGTGTCATAGATGGCCAGTCCGGCGGTCACGCTGCCGCCGGGGGAGTTGATGTAAACATGCACGTCCTTCTTGGGGTCGGTCATTTGCAGGAAGAGCAACTGAGCAATGACAACATTGGCCACCATGTCATCAATGGGCGTGCCGATGAACACAATGCGATCCACCAGCAGGCGCGAGTAAATATCGTAGCCGCGCTCGCCGCGACCGGTCTGCTCGATGACATGCGGAATGAGAAAGTTTTGCATAGGACAATCTGTCGTTTAATTGATGCGCAACGTACTGGAGCGCTGCATCAGCGTCAAGCCGCCCCGCCCGGAGTCACGGGCCTGCGAACGATAAAAGCACGAAGGAGCAAGCTTTTCTGCAGCCTGTTTTTTCTGGCAAGTCACGAGACAATCCTTTAGAGGTTCGCCGCCCAAAAGGACGTTATCCCATGAACACATTCACGAGCTCGCAATACAAAACCACGCTCGCCAGGCTGATTTTTCTTAGCCGTTGGCTCCAGGCGCCGCTTTACCTTGGCCTCATCATCGCGCAGACCGTTTATGTTTACCGCTTTCTGGTCGAACTGTGGCATCTGATTGGCTTCGCCCTTCTAGGCCACCAGCCGCCCGCCTCCATTCCCAAGGAGGTGGTGGACGCCGAGACCGTCGTGATGTTAAGCGTGCTGGGGTTGATTGACGTGGTCATGATCGCCAACCTTTTGATCATGGTCATAGTAGGCGGCTACGAAACCTTCGTCTCGCGCCTGAACCTCAAGGGACATCCCGACCAGCCTGAATGGCTGTCGCACGTCAACGCAGGCATTCTCAAGGTCAAGCTGGCAACCGCGCTGATCGGCATCTCGTCAATTCATTTGCTCAAGACTTTCATCAACGCCGGCAAGCTCGACCCAAAAATGATTATGTGGCAGGTGGTCATTCACACCACCTTCCTGGTGTCCGCCGTGGCGCTGGCGTGGATTGATCGGATGACCTTTCACAGTCCGGGCAAGGAGCATTGAGACCCGCAAGCAACCGCCATGCTTGGGGCTGATTCTTCTCAAATAAGTTTACAATGAGCAGCCTGTTGAAATATCGCCTCAGCCTGGGCTTATTTGTTTTCGGCCTCGTAGTAAGCGGAGTGACGGCTTTTCCGCTTCAACTGGAACTGGACTTCCTCGTGGCGGCCCTGAAGATCGAGTCTTCCTCCACACGGACTGGCTTTGAGCAATGGATTCTCACAGTTCGCGACGGCCTCAAGGAGACTTACGCCAAATACCCGTGGATGGGTTACGGCACCGACTGGCTGGCGTTTGGACACCTCATCATTGCTTTGTTTTTCATTGGACCGTTTCAAGACCCGGTTCGCAACGAGTGGGTGCTCAAGGTGGGCCTGGTTGCCTGCGCACTGGTGATTCCGCTGGCCTTGATTTGCGGACCGATTCGGCACATTCCCGTGGGCTGGCGGCTGATTGATTGTTCGTTCGGTGTGATCGGG
>CALJZV010000561.1 GCA_937983475.1 uncultured Verrucomicrobiales bacterium | reverse complement strand
TGGGCAGTTGGGAGCGTGGTTTGGAGGAAATGTGGCGCGTGGCCAAACCCGGCGGGCGGCTGGTGGTCCTGGAGTGCGGCAAGCCCGACAACCCGCTTTGGCGAAAACTTTATTTTGCCTACCTGCGGTGGTTCGTGCCGCTTTTTGGCAAGCTCTTCTGCGGCGACCGCGAACTTTACGGTTACATTCTCGAATCGCTGGAGAAATATCCGGCGCAACACGGCGTGGCGGAAAAAATGCGCCAGTTGAATTGCGCGAACGTAACCATCATCAACCCCCTGGGCGGCGTCATGACGATCAATTGCGGGGAAAAACAAACAGGGCCGGACACCCGTCCGGCCCTGACTTTTATTTGACCAACAACAAAGGCGCTTACTGGGCGCTGAGCGTCATGTCGTCCATGAGCGCCAGCGCGGTGGCTTCGGCGATTTCCTGGACGTCGAAATTGCGGATGGTGCGGCCCGCGTAGCGGTCCTTGCCCAGTATGTCGCGAGAGGCCGCCTGCCCCAGAATCTTGGAATCACTCAACCGGATCGCCGTGGCCTGAATGTCCGGCGCGGCGTACACCTTGTCGCCCGACACTTCGGGCACCACGACGTTGCGGGAGGAGATCAGGACTTCCAGAACCACATCGGCGATCTTGCCCAGCGCCTCGCGGTCTTTGCGGGCCTGTTCCCCCTCGGAGTTGGCCATCATTTCCTTCAAGGGCCGGTTGGCGATCAGTTGCGTGGCCACGTTCTGGTCGGCCAGCGAGGCGCCCCCGGCGCGCAGAGGACGGCCAAACAAACGCTCCACGTCGCGAACGGTCTGCCGGTCGGACAACGGCTGCTTGCGATCGGTCTGGGAATACCGGTTGTCGGTTGTGATGTTGTCGGTGCGGGAGGTGATTTTGCCCTTGCCGGGATATTCCCAGGCATTGCCGCCCCCGCTCAAGGAAACGTCACGTCCGGCGTGAATGGTCACCGAGGCGGGCGAACCGCTGGGCGGCTGTTCCAGGGTGCTCTTGGTGGTTTTGCGCGTGGTGTTTATTTTCTCAGAACGCGAGGTCAGGCGCATACCGGATTGCGTGTCCACCAGGTCGCGGTTGACGAAAACAAGAATGCGCGGGCTGCCGAGTTTGGGATAAGCCTCCTTGAATTTCTTCACCACGGCGTCGGCCTGCTCGGGCGTGACGAGCACCGGCTGCCCGGGGAGGGGCTTTTGGTCGTAGGTGTACACCTCGGGCACGTAGGTTTCGGTCTTGATGGTGATTTCGGTCCTGGCGCTGTAAACGGGCACCTGGGCCGGCTTCATCGGCTTGTTGGGCTCGGGCTTTTGCGCCTGAGCGGCAACTAGCGTTGCGCCGAAAACAACCATCAAACTGGGGAGCAGTATTTTTTTCATAGCACTAATGGATTAGACGCCCCGCAAGGGGACTCATTCAACGGGCCTGGCGCACGCGGATGGTGAACTGGCGCGCCCGATCGTTCATGGACACAAACTGGACGGCCTCCTGGCTGTTCTCGGTGAGGATGAGTGTCTGCCACGGGGTTTCATCGCCGGTGGCAAACCCGTTCTCGTCCTTGAACACGCAATTGATCTGCACCTGGATGCGGCGGCTTTCGCGATTGCGCACATTGGCGATGACCTCGAGGCGGCCATCCTCGAGAACCCGCTTTTGGATGCCCGAGGAGGTCACGGAACGCTGAACAGCCTTGTCCATGAGGACAAAGGGCTCGCGGTTTTCGAGATCGTATTTGGTCGGGTTGCGCGGCGCGTAGGCCCCGCCCGGCTGGCCGGTCCAGACCGTGCGGCGGACGCCTTCGTGTTTTTCGCGCACGTCCATGCAGCCCGTGAACGCCAGGCTGAGCAGCGCGATTGAGGAGAGTAGAAGTATGTTTTTCATAATGCTTTTGGAGTTGAGGATTTGTCGCTGACGAAAAGGACAATGTCGCGGTCTCCCGAGGAGGGGACGTTGACCTTTATATTTTTTGCAAGGCTGGTCAGATTCTGCCCGTGCGGACCGCGGAACTCGACGGTCAGTTGATGTTCGCCCGGCGGCAGCTCGAGCGCCGCAAATCCCAGGTAACGCGGCAGGTTGTCCCAGCAGCGAACATCGGCAGCCGGGTTGGCGGCGGCGGAGACGATCTTGTTCAGGACGCCAAAGGCCAGCAGGCCAACACCCACCTCGTCCGCCGCGCTGTTCCTGTTGCGCTGCGTTCCGGCCAGGATTGCGCCGGAAATGATGCTGGCATCACCAATCGTGTCGGTCGTGGTCTTGAAGGTCGCCTTGTTGGCGAGGATGTGATCCATCACGCGACCGCCGCGCGTGGTTGCCTGAAAATACAAATCATCATACGGCCCGGCGGGATACGACTGACCGTTGGCTTTGACGACCGCGCCTCGCGCGGAGGATTTGCCTTCGGCGTAAAGGAGCAGTTGGCCGTATTCGCCTCCGGCATATTTGATCGGGCCATTGCCCGCTTCCACAAAGACCAGCACGTTGGCCCGGGTGTTGTAGTCGGGAGGCGTGGTGTGCTGGGCAACCTGCCGGGCGCGCTGCAAGCTGTCGCTGCCGTCGCCCGCCAGCTTCGCGGTTGCCAGGCCGTCGAGATATTCCAGCAGCACATAGTCGGCCGCATAGGTTTTGCTCTCCACGTCCCCGTCAATAAACAGGCCGCTGCGAAAACAGGCGCGGGCGTTGTCCGGCTCGCCATCCATCCAGTAAAGAATGCCGCGATAATAATACGCCATCACCCGCTCGTAGGGTTCGCCGATGAAGGCCTTGCGCGATTCCCCGTGAAAGAGTCCGCGGGCTTTTTTAGCGTCCTTGTCGTTGGTGATGATGCCGCCAATGGTGAGAATGGCGTCGTCCAACAATCGCTTGGCCTCGTCGTAATCGCCGCGCCGCATGGCGGTCAACGCGCCCTTGTATTGCCACAGAACCCGGTCGCGCGAGGGCCCCTGCCGCGCCATGGACCTGCCGTCGTTGAAGGAACTGCCCGTCGCACCCGGCGAATAACCGGAGTGCGTGGTGGCGCATCCGCTCGCCAGGAGCAGCGACACCCCGAGCGTCCCGGTTAATCGAAGGCAGTTCATGAGATTCAAACGGCGAGGCAATCAGCGGTAAACCGCGTCATCGAGGCCCTGCTTTTTAATTTCCGCAGAGTCCTCCCAAATGATGTCGCTGGTGCGGGCATCTATGAGCTGGAAGCTGTAAAGAATGTAATCACTGACGCCCCGTGAGGACCGGGCGCTCATCCCCTGCAATTTGCCGGTCAGGAAAAAGTCCGCGCCCTTGAACTCGATCACGTTGGGGTCGCTGCTGCTGGTGACCGCCCCGGCCTGCTTCAAATCCCGCTCGCGCTCCAGCGCGGCCATGTGCTCGCGCGCCAGGAACCGCACCTTGCCGCTGGCCTTGGAATTGAGCTGGGTGCGAATGCGGGTCAGGAAAATATCCTTGTTGATGGGAAACCGCGTTTCGTTCTGGACCGGCAACAGCACTACGCGCGGCGACCCCTGCGCCCGCATGATTTCTGGCGTGCTCAACACG
>CALJZV010000560.1 GCA_937983475.1 uncultured Verrucomicrobiales bacterium | reverse complement strand
TCTGGTTGAGTTATGACCTCTACGGGTATTAGGAGCTGGGAGTGCTAGTGTGGGTGAATAGGGACCTAATACAGGAGAAAGGGGGACGAAACCTTTACGTTTTCGTAAAAAACGATTCAGTGATGGGCATTGACCCATACGGGACAAGTCCTGGTGGCGATTTTGATAAATGCATGAATGAATACGCTGACTGTCTTGCCAAGGCTTCTAAGTCGTTAAGACGATGTGCCCAAATTTGTTGCTTATCCGGGCCTGGTTATCCCGCTTGTGGACTCGTGTGTGTTTTGGTGTATTGGAATGATGTGAGCGATTTCGATGAGGCCCTAGATTTGTTCATGAATAAAATTAAATGAACTCTTATTACTATTATCGCTATTTCGACTTAGGGATGTTTTGGCTGAGTTCATTACTTGTGTTTTCGGGCTTAGGTCTTTTTTATTCTTATACAATTAGAAATTTTATCCTATCAGAGCTATTGGTTGTCTGGTTTATCGCCTGCATTCTTCTCACTGAGATAACTCTATTTGATGCGCTTCGAAACCAGCGACTCCGTAAAAAAGCTATTTTTGCTCTTTTGCTTCATTTAATTCCTATTCTGTCATTGACTGTCTATTGGTGGTGGAAGTTCAGATCACAAGCCAAATAAGGTGTGAATAATAGAAGGCGCTGCGAAATTTTAATCAAATCTTAACAGCTAATGAGTGGGGTGCTCAACTTTCAAGGTGCATATTGGTAATTCAATTGCAACAGTAAATCCGTGTCCGGCGATGCTTTTGCCGATTTTGTTGAACAACTGTTCAGTTCGACCGCGCCAACCGAATGATGGAAGTAATCGGCAATGCAATTCGATTTTTCGGCTAACTTTCTCCTTCGTAAAGATGCGAGGCCTGATGGGATCAGAACAATCAACTATGAATGTAAGCAGGATGGCTTCCCTCGGAGACAACTGCGCATTTAGTGGAGCTGCGAAAGAGACGAGTGCGTCACCCTCAAAACTGAAGGAAGACGAAGTATGATTAGTTACTGCGATGACAGCTAAAACAGTGTTAGTTTCCTCATTTTCTTGAGGCATGCTTGAATATCTAATAAAAGTCAGGCTAATTGGCTTTTCAGCGTTGATCTGCCTTACCTTTATAATCGTCACGACTAAAACAAGAAGGACTAAACAAATGCCAACCCTGTGCCAAGCATGGAAATTGATTAAGTAGGGTGCTCTCATCACTTTTATACACCCCGAATTGTCGGACAAACCACACGTGGATACGTAATTGGGTTTCCCTTATCAACACAAGTCGGATCTCCCAGAGATGTTGAGCTTGTTTCCCGAGATAACTCCTGAATCAGTATCTCGGGAAGCTCGCAGGGTTTGGATGTGCGCGAGCACGCTTCAAAAGTGGAAATTGTTGTATCCCTATATACCTGTGTACATCTCTGAGGTTGGATCACTACACGGCAAATAGGTGTCGTGCCAACAATATCTATTAGGGTCTCCTCTAATATTCTGTAATCGGAATATTGACGAGTATAATCCTCTGTGGTGGTTCGCGTAAATGTCCCTGCTGAAATGTATCCCGGTGGACAGGCTAACCCAAATAGATCTATGGCGTTGATTGGCTCATTGCGCAGGGCTTTGAAATAATTGATCTCACCGCTTCCTGAAATTAATTGTGTCATCCGTATTGTAAAGCCGGTATCAGCAATCGGATCCCGATTCATCCACCGCTGCAACCCCGGCTCGTAGTAGCGGTAGAGGTAATAAACCAGCCCGCTGTTCGCATGGAACTCCTTGCTGGAAAACCGGTGGAGGTTGACGTCGGCCAGCGGGCCGGATTTGGAGAGAATGTTTCCAAAGGGATCTTTGGAAACATGACATCGGCGGCGTTGCCGTCTTCGTAATGGCCAGCAACGGTCACGCCTCCTTGCGGATGAACGCGCTGCCTGGCTCGACCTGAATGTCATGCACGCCGCCACTGCCTTCAAATATGGCTTTTCCTGCCTTGGATGCCAGCCTAAACCCGCGGCTGCTCCCGTGGATGGGTGCATCCTGACGTTGGTATGTGTCTTTTGGCGATAGGGGTGGGGACAGCCTGTCCCCATTTCGCTTGTCGCTGTGTGACATTGCATGGGGACGAGCCGTCCCCACTCCTAGCGAAGCAACGTCAGGATGCGCCTTCCCGTGGATGCGTCTGCCAATGCGCTCCCTCAATTTCGGGATGGTCATCCGCAGATGGCCCTGGGTTGAAACAGGCGGGAGAAATCGGAGCTCGCGGTAGCTCGGGTTCAAAGGGGCAAGCCGGTGAGTTATGCTTGAATCGTTTCCGATGCGCAGTTGATTTCCGGGGCAAGCTGTCGCATAACAGCCGCTCCGATATGAACACACACCGATTGCTCTCGTTTGTTTTGGTTTTGGCAGCGCTGTTTATTTTTCCAAAAGACGCCGGGGCGAAGGCATCCGCCAAGCCCAATGTCATCATCATTTTTGCCGATGACCTGGGCTGGGGCGACCTCGGTTGCTACGGGCAGAAAAAATACACCACGCCCCACCTCGATCGCATGGCCGCCGAAGGGGCGCGCCTGACGGATTTTTATTCCGCCGCCCCGTTTTGCGCCCCGTCGCGCGCCGCATTGCTGACGGGCCGCTACCAGTTTCGCTCCGGCATGACACAGAATCCAGCGCCCGACGAGCCCAACCGCAGCGGATTCGGCATTCCTCAGGATGAAGTCATGCTTGGCGAGTTGTTTCAGAAGGCCGGTTACCGCACCGCTTGCGTGGGCAAATGGCATCTGGGTCACACGCCGGAGTATTATCCGCAAAGGCACGGCTTCCACGAGTATCTGGGAATTCTGTACAGCAACGACATGCGCCCGGTGCAGATTCTCAACGGCACCAATGTGGTCGAGTATCCCGTCATTCAGGCCAACCTTACGAAAAAATATACCGCGAGGGCGCTACAGTTCGTTGAGAAGAACAAGTCCCGCCCGTTCTTCCTCTACCTGCCTCATGCCATGCCGCACAAGCCGCTGGCTGCCTCGGAGGACTTTTACAAGAAAAGCGGCGCGGGCCTCTACGGTGACGTCATCCAGGAACTGGACTGGGGCGTCGGAGAAGTGTTCAGGAAATTGAAGCAACTCAAGCTCGATGAAAAAACACTGGTCTTTTTCACCAGCGACAACGGCGCCTGGTACGGCGGCGACAACGGCGGCCTGCGCGGCATGAAAAGCACCACTTGGGAGGGCGGAATTCGCGTTCCGCTCCTGGCGTGGTGGCCGGGCAAGATTTCCCCCGGGCATGTCAGCCGCCAGCCGGCCATCATGATGGACCTGTTCGTCACGTCTCTGGTCGCCGCAGGCATTCAACCGCCACAAGACCGCGTCCTCGACGGGCGCGACATCCTGCCACTGCTGACGGGCAACGCGCCTTCGCCGCACGAGTTTTTGTTCAGCATGCGCGGGGACGACTTGAAAACCATTCGCAGTGGCAAGTGGAAGCTTCACGGCAGCCCTCCTGGGCCCGGCGGGAAATTCAAGCCC
>CALJZV010000559.1 GCA_937983475.1 uncultured Verrucomicrobiales bacterium | reverse complement strand
CATGGATGACCTTGCAAATCTGAAAACCCAGATCAAACAACTGATGGTTTCCAATCTCATGCTCCAGGTATCCGCCGAGGAAATCGGCGATGAGCAGCCGCTTTTTGGGCCCGGCAGCCTCGGTCTGGATTCGGTCGATGCCCTTCAATTGGTCGTGGCGCTGGACAAGAATTTTGGCCTGAAAATTCCCGATCCGGCTGCCGCCAAGGAGATACTGCAAGACGTCAGCACGATGGCCGCGGCGGTGAAGGCCAGGACGGCGGGAGCGCCGTAGGGAAATCCGAGTGAACTTTCTCGCGCCAGCAGCGTTTTGGTTTGCCGCCGCGATTCCGGTGGTGATCTTTTTTTATCTGCTTAAGCGCAAGCTGGTCGTGAAGCTGGTATCCAGCACGGTACTGTGGAGAAAATTTCTCGCCGACACCCAGGCCAATGCGCCCTTCCAGAAACTTCGCCGTAACTGGCTGCTGCTTCTCCAAATCCTCCTGCTGCTGCTGGCGGTGCTGGCCTTGAGCCGCCCGTATTTTCCCGGCGAAGACAAGCCCGGGGCGCTGAGCGTGTTGATTCTCGACGGCTCGGCCTCGATGCAAAGCAGGGACGAGGCGCCATCGCGGTTTGAAACAGCGCGCCGCGAGGCGCTCAAGTGGGTCGCGGCGATGAAGCCCCATGACCAGATGATTGTGCTGTTGGCGGGAGCCGGCACCGAGGTCAAACAGGCCGCCACTAGCGACAAGGCATTGTTGCGGCGCGCCATTGAGTCCTGTTCCGTGTCCGATGCCCCAACCCGTCTCAAGGAGGCCATCAAGCTGGCCCAGACCCGCATCCGCGATCACAAGGAAGCGACCATTCATCTGTTTAGCGACGGGGCCTCCGAGGACCTGCGAGACTTTGAGAAAAAGGACCTTCGCCTGGAATTTCACCGGATTGGCACGGCCGCAAACAACGTCGGGATCGTTGCCTTGGATGTTCGGGCGCATCCGGAGGACGCCTCGCGCCGCGCGGTTTACGCCGGGGTGCAGAATTTCTCCACCAACTCGCATCCGGCCCGCGTTGAACTTTTGTTTGATCAGCGCGTTTTGGAAGTGCGCGCGCTGACGCTGGCCCCCGGCCAAAGTGCGCCGCAGGTGTTTGAAGTTGAGCAGGAGCAAGACGGCATCTTTTCCGTGCGCCTGGACGTGGAGGATGATTTGGCTGCGGACAACCAGGCCTTTGTGGTCAGCAAACTGCCCAAGCCGGTTAAAATTCTTCTCGTCAGCCGAGGCAACCGGTTTTTGGAAAAGGCGCTGAAAGGAGCGGGCGCGGTGGACCTGTTTGTCGCCTCGGACCTTTCCGGTTCCGGGGAGGAATTCGACGTCGTGGTTCTGGATGACGTTCTGCCCACGGTGTGGCCTTCCTCGCCCATGCTGGCGATTCATGTGGCCGATACGAACTGGTTTGAGGGTTTATCCAAGGTGGAGGCGCCGGTGATTGTGGATTGGAAAAACACCCACCCGCTGTTGCGCTATGTCAGTTTTGACACCGTGCAGATTGCCGAAACGCTGGGAGTCAAAGCGCCCGACTGGGGGATTGCCCTCGTGGAGGCCCCGCAAACGCCCCTGATTGTTGCAGGCGAAATCCATCAGCGCCGCCTGGTCTGGATTGGCTTTGACACGCTTCAAAGCACCTGGCCACTTCGGATTTCGTTCCCCATTTTTGTTGCCAATGCCGTTCAGTGGTTGAGCCCTGCCGCCGCGCACAATGAGCAATTCCTGATTCGGCCCGGCGATCCTTTTCGCGTCACCGGCCTGCAGGGAATTAAAAGCATTGAGGTCACATTGCCCGATGGAACAGCCGTAACGGCGCCGGTAGAGGAGGCCGCCCGTGAAATGGCCTTTGCCCACACGCACCGGCAAGGCGTTTACCGCGTTCAGGCCGGAACGAACCAGACCGAGTTTTGTGTCAGCCTGCTCGATGTGCGCGAGAGCGACACGGAACCCCGGGCCGAGTTGCAGATTGGCCGGTATGCGCAAGCTGAGAGCGGCCCGGTCAAGCTCGCCAGCATGGAGCTGTGGCGCTGGATTGCCATGGCCGCGCTGGCCGTGCTTCTCTGGGAATGGTGGTATTACCACAGGAGGACCGCGTGAAGTGGCGCTCAATGTCTGCGCGCCGGGCCGCCGCCGCGCTTTTGGTGTTCGCGCTGGCTTTCATTTTCCTTGCAGGCTGCGCCGATGCGCAAAAGCCCTTTGTGGTCGTTTACACGTCCCAGGACCAGGTGTACGCCGAGCCCATCCTTAAGGAATTCACAGAGAAGTTCGGAGTGGAGGTTCGAGCGGTGTATGACAGCGAGGCGGTGAAAACCGTTGGCCTGGTCAACCGATTGATTGCCGAAAAGAATAATCCCCAGTGCGATGTGTTCTGGAACAACGAGGAATTTCGAACGCGCCAGTTGGAGCAGTTGGGGGTCCTGCGTGAAGACAAGCCGTGGGCGGCTTTTGGTTTCCGCCGCCGCTGCCTGGTGGTGCATGCCAGCCAGCGTGGCCGCTTTGCCTCTCCGCAAACGCTTTCTGCGCTCACCAACGCGGCGTTGAGCGGAAAAATCGCCGTGGCTTATCCGCTCTTTGGCAGCACCTCGACGCATTTCCTCGCCCTTCGCCAGCACTGGGGAGAGGAACGCTGGCAGCAATGGTGCCGGGATTTGCTGGCAAACAAGCCATTCATTGTGGATGGCAATTCCGTCGTGGTGAAACTGGTAGCCAGCGGGGAAGCCTGGGTTGGCCTGACGGATACCGACGATGTGGCGGCGGCGTTGCGCGAGGGGTTGCCCGTCGTAGCGGTTCCATTGAGTGAGGATGGGCTTGTGATCCCCAATACCATCGGCTGGGTGCGTGGATCCAGGCGGGTTCCAGCGGCAGAAGCGCTGGCAGAATTCCTGCAAAGTTCCGCCGTGGTAGAACGGCTCATTGCAGCGGGGGCACTCGTGGGTCAGAAACCAGAGGGCGCCGGGCAGGGGATCGTGGTGAACTGGGACGATTTGCTGCGCGATCATGCCGCGGCCATGAGTCAATTAAAGGCCCTCTTTCTTCGCTGAACTAACGGGCAAATGAACTGGCTGCTTCTTCAAAACAGTTTGCTGGTGGCCGGGGCGACCTCCATTTTTGCCGGTGGTTTGGGTTTGATCGCTGCGCTGGCGCTGGCGTCCATTCCTGCGCGCTGGCGGCGATTGGCCATGGTTTGCGCGGTGTTGCCGCTGGTGTTGCCGCCTTTTCTGGTGGTCAACTGCTGGATTTATTTTCTCGGGCACAACGGCGTTTGGCGCTCCTGGGTGCCGTGGAACATTTTCTCAATGGCCGGGACCGTCTGGATTCTGACGCTGATGCTCTGGCCGATCCCGTTCTTCTGTCTGCAAGCCGCCTGGAGAAAACTGGCGACGCCTCATTTTGAAGCGGAACCTCAATTGACTGGCTTCAAATTACTTCGGTGGCTGCTGATCCCGGCCGCAAAAAATGAACTGTTGTTGGCCATGGCAGTGACCTTTGTCCTGGCGCTGAACAATTTTTCCGTTCCCGCCATCCTGCAGGTCAAAGTGCTTCCCGCGGAGCTTTGGGTGAGCTTCAACACGACATTTGATTATGCAACTGCCGCCAAGCTCTGCTGGCCGCTGGTGTTTTTGCCGGTGGCATTATTGGCGTTTGCGCGAACGCGAAGGGTAAGCTGGTCAAGGTTCGGGAGCGTCGTGGAACCCGAGATTTTCCGAAGGCAACTTGGATCGCCGCTGGTGTCAATTGGCTTGGGAGTTTTCCTGGCGCTGTCTGTTCTTTCCAGTGCATTGCCATTGGCGCAGGTTGTTTTTTCATCAGAAACCTGGAGAGACTTTTTGCCCGCCATTCACGCGGGACAAAAGGCCGCCCGCGACTCGTTTATTTTTTCATCACTATCGGGAACCTTGATTTTGCTGGTAGCGCTAACTGCGTGGCAACGGGCCTCGTTTTCGTTCCTTTGGCTGGCATTCCTGATTCCCGGGGTGTTGCTTGGAATAGCCTTAATATGGCTGTTGAACCGGCCGGCGCTTTCTGGATTTTATCAAGGCACAGGCATTGTGCTGGCCGCCTTTTTAATTCGTTACTTTGCGATTGGAAGAAGCCTTGCGGCGCACGCGATGAACTCGGCGGACAGACAGCTGGTCGATGCCGCTAAAATGGCCGGGGCGAAGGGATGGACCTTGATCCGTCACGGTTGGCTGCCCCAGATGCTCCCTCAGTTGCTTGTGGCCTGGTATGGTGCGTTTTTATTTTGCCTGTGGGACGTGGAAACCTTGATTTTCATCATTCCACCGGGTCGCGAAACGCTTCCGCTCCGCATCTTCAACCTGCTTCATTACGGCCACAACAGCCAGGTCAATGCTCTTTGCCTTGTGCTTCTGCTCATGGCGCTGTTCCCGTTAATGGTCTATCTGCTGATGTCTAAGATGAAAAGACTCGGGTGGTTTCCAAAAGGATTGAACCTGGGCCTGCTGATGGCCGGACTGGTTTTCCTGGCCGGGTGTGGCCAGCGAGAAAACCCGCAACGTGAACGACTTTTTCCCGTTCAAAGCGCTCTGTTTTCCGGCGTTGAAATCATCGGGTCGCGCGGCACCGGCAGCGGCCAGTTCAACAAGCCGCGCACGCTGACGGTGGACAACGAGGACAATCTGTATGTCGCCGACATGACCGGCCGCGTTCAGATGTTTTCAGCCGACGGCAAATTTGTAGCGGTTTGGCAAATGCCCCAGACCGACAAGGGGCGCCCCAAGGGCATGGGCGTGGACGCGGAGGGCCGTATCATCGTCATTGAGCCGCATTATTCCAGAGTGAACCACTTTTCGCCGGACGGGGCATTGTTGATGCAATGGGGCGAGCACGGGACTAACGACGGACAGCTTGCTTTTCCCAGGGCGGTTGCGGTCAATAGCCGCGGCGAAATGTTGTTGAGCGAATTTGGGATCACCGAACGAGTGCAGCGCTTTGCGGCGAAGGGGGAGTTTTTGTCCGCATTCGGAAAACCCGGCAGTGGCGCGAGCGAATTCAATCGCGCCGAGGGGCTGACGATCGGGGAAGGCGACGTTTTATTTGTCGCCGACTCCTGCAATCATCGTGTTCAGGTCTTTTCACCGGAAGGAAATTTCCTTCGCGCCATCGGCAAGGCAGGGACTCAAGCAGGCGAACTGAGTTATCCCTACGACGTGCGCGTGGATCAGGACGGGCTTTTATTTGTCTGTGAGTTCGGCAACAGCCGCATCCAGATTTTTGACGCCGAGGATCGGACGGTTGAATTGTTGGGCAGCCCCGGGGCGTTGCCCGGCCAGTTGAGCAATCCGTGGAGCATCGCGCTGGATTCACTGGGCAATTTATACGTGGCCGATTCGCAAAATCACCGCGTGCAAAAGTTCATCCGGAAGCAGCACCGCGCCAGCCTGGAGGTTCGCAGAAAATGAGCTTCCAGTTCACGCATCCCCAGTACCTGCTGTTGTTTCTCCCGGCGCTGGCCTGGGTAATCTGGCTGGCAATCAAGACCGATGTCGCGGTGTCTCCCTGGAGACGCTGGGTGTCGCTTGGCTTGCGCATCCTCATCACGGCGCTGTTGGTCTTGATTATCTCCGGGCTTCAGTGGCGGCGGCCGCTTGAGGGGATGAACGTCTTCTTTATGCTTGATCGTTCCGACAGCGTTCCTTCCCAGCAGCAGGAGGACGCGCGGGCGCGGGTCAACAAATTCTCCGAGCGAAAAAAGGATTCCGACCGCGTGGGTGCCATCGTGTTCGGCGCTGAGGCCGCCATTGAGTATCAGGACGATGCCGCGCCCCAGTGGGACAAGTTTCAGGCGGTCGTGCCCCCGGAGCGCAGTGACATTGCCGCCGCCATTCGGCTGGGAACCGTGGCGTTTCCTGAAGCGGGCCAAAAGCGGCTGGTTTTGTTCTCGGACGGAAACGAAAATATTGGGGATTCTGTGGCGGCGCTGCTGGCGGCGCGCCCATTGGGAGTGACGCTGGACGTGGTGCCGCTGGGAGCGGTGCGCTCGGGGGATGTCTCCGTGCAAAAGGTGGGCATGCCCCCGGCGATCAAAAAAGGACAGACCTTTGACGTAAAAATTTTCGCCCAGTCCGACGTCGCGCGGCCCGCCACCATCCGCCTTTACCAAAATGAGCAATACCTGGGCGAGCAGCAGGTGGACCTGGCCGCCGGCAAAAACCTCTTCACCTTTCCACAGACGCTGTCGGAGTCCGGCTTCTACAGTTACGACGTTTACGTGGAATCCGCCGGCGACATGCTGCCGCAGAACAACCGGGCCGCCGGATTCGCCAGCGTTCGCGGCGAACCCCGTGTGCTGATTGTGTCCTCCGACACGGAGGCCGACCAGAAACTCGCCGCCGCGTTGAGCGCGTCCCGGCTGGAGGTGAAACTGGCGGACATCAGCGGATTTCCCGGAACACTCGCCGAGATTCAAAGCTACGACGCCTTGTTTTTAAGCAACATCGAGGCGGGCGATTTGGGCCGCGACGCCATGAGGCTGGTGGAAAGCGCGGTGCGCGATTTTGGCGTCGGGTTGGTCTGCATCGGCGGAGATCGGGCCTTCGCCGCCGGCAGCTATCGCGGCACCCCTTTGGAAACCACGCTTCCGGTGGACATGGAATTGAGCAGCAAAAAAGTGCTGCCCTCGGGCGCGGTCGCGCTGGTGATGCACGGGATGGAATTCAACAACGGCAACCAGGTTGCCCGCGAGTGCGCGCTCGGTGTGCTCGATGCCCTGGGACCCCAGGACGAGATGGGCGTGGTGCTTTGGGACGGCAAGGATCGCTGGCTGTTTCCCATGACCAAGGTGGGGGACAAAAAAGCCCTGGGCAAACAAATCAGCGGCATGAACCAGGGCGATTTGCCCAGTTTTCAAAACGTCATGTCCATGGCCCATCAGGGGTTGAAGGATACAACGGCGAATCTGAAGCACATGATTGTGTTCAGCGATGGCGACCCCGGCCCGCCATCCAAGGAACTGATGCAGGCCATCGTGCAGGATCGGATCACTGTCAGCACCGTTCTGATTGCCGGACACGCCGGGCCGGAAACCATGATCATGATCGCGGACCTCGGGCGCGGGCGGTTTTACGATGTGCGGTCCCCGGAGCAGTTGCCGCAGATTTTCATCAAGGAAACGGCGGTCATACTGAAGTCCGCGATTTTTGAGGAGCCCTTCAAGCCGCAACTGGCCGCAGGCAGCGAGTTGTTGCGCGGCATGGCCGCAGCGGAATATCCCATGCTGCGCGGATACGTGGCCACCACGGCAAAGCCCCGCGCGGAAGTGCCGCTGGTGTCGGACAAAGGCGACCCGATCCTCGCCCATTGGCAGTATGGACTGGGCCGCGCCGTGGCGTTTACCTCGGATGCCAGGGCGCGCTGGGCTGCGGACTGGCTCGGGTGGGAACAGTTCCGCCAATTCTGGTCGCAGGTGGCGCAATGGAGCCTGAGGAAAATCGACAGCGCGGATTTCACGACCGAGGTCGCCATTGAGAAGGGCGAGGGGATTATCAGTGTCGAGGCCGTGGATGCGGAGGGAAATTATCGCAACTTC
Source organism: uncultured Verrucomicrobiales bacterium (assembly GCA_937983475.1). GTDB lineage: Bacteria > Verrucomicrobiota > Verrucomicrobiia > Limisphaerales > JACDHS01 > CALJZV01. Next base: position 757 of record CALJZV010000559.1, on the reverse strand, counting down.
CTGAATTTGCAGGCGGCGGTCGTCAGCCCCAAGGGCGAGAAGCAAAGCGTGCAATTGGAGCAAACCGGGCCCGGTCGCTATGAGGCGCGTTTTCCCACGCGCGACGTCGGTTCCTATGTGATGAACCTTATGGAGGTTGAAAACGGCGGGATGCGGGCCTCGCAGGTGGTCGGGGCCAGCGTCAATTATTCGCCTGAGTTCAACAATCCCGGGCCCAACCTGCACCTGTTGCGGCGTCTGGCGGAACTGGGCGGCGGCAAAATCCTTGATCCGAACGTGGACAATCCCTTCGAACTGCGCCGGCAAAAAACCTTTCAGCCGCAGGACCTCTGGGAATGGCTGCTGAAGCTGGCCATCGTTTTATTTCCCTTGGACGTGGCCATCCGAAGGATTCAGTTGGATCGCGAGGAATGGGCGAAGGCAACCGCCACGTTGCGCCGCTGGCTGTTTTTCTGGAGGCCGGCTCCGATTGCGCAAAAGGGCGACGAATCCCTTTCCACGCTTTTGGCCCGGCGGGACGAAGTCCGGATGCGGCAGACCGAGCGTGCCGGGCCGCGCGAGGAATTGTTTCAGCCGGAAAAACCACTGGTCATCCCCTCGGAAGCAGCGCGGCCTGCCGCCGCAGCCACTCCGGCAACTTCGGAAATCGCGCCCGCGAAGCCGGTTGATGGAAAACCCCCGTCGGACACGCCCCAGGACACCACCAGTCGGTTGCTGGAAGCCAAGCGCCGCGCCAGGAAGAAGCAGCAATAATGGG
>CALJZV010000558.1 GCA_937983475.1 uncultured Verrucomicrobiales bacterium | reverse complement strand
GCCGCCTGTCAGCGCGGAACTCATTTCATGGTGAAGGGCGATAGTCCGAAGACGAACAGCTAAACGGCGTGCGCAAGCACCTCAAAAAAAAGACCATGAAAACAAAACAAACATCCAATCAGAACAAACAAGTTAAAACCGGAAATACCGGGCTCCAGAACCGATCCGAACAGCTTAATGGCCAGACGGCCAAGACTCCGGAAAGACCGGATAACCGAATCCCGATTGACTTCGATTTGCGACGCGCAAACCGCACTTTGCCGACCGACAAAGTTTTGAACCTCCTGCGGGAGGAAGCACCGCGCTTCTATGAACTCGCCGAAGTGGTTGGGAAATGGATTTGGATTCAGTTCACCGAGAAACAGCCCCGCGAAATCACCGCTGTTTTGGCGCAGCTTGGCTTTCATTGGAACAACACCCGCCAAGTCTGGCAGCACCCTTGCGGCGAAGCCTTGAAGGAAGCCGCTTCTTACGACCCGCGCGAGCGTTACGGCTCACGCTTCCCAGCCGACACCAAAGCCGCTTGAGCCGGTGGAGTTCGCCGCGTCCATCCGGATAGCGGCGACCTCTGCCGACACAGGCAGAAAGTCCCGCCGGAGACTGTCCGGTTTGAGAAAGTCAAAACTATGTTAGCCATCAGTCCGAAATATTCGTTTCTGCAATCCCGCCGCGAACTCTCCGACGACGAGTTGCGCCGCAATGCCCCGTCCATCTTTGCCGGTCAGGCAATGGAAGGCGTGAGCCATCGTTATTCGTTTCTGCCGACCTCGCAGGTTGTCGCGCAAATGCGGGAAGCCGGTTGGGCACCGGTTCAGGCCGAGGAACAACGCGTCCGCTTGGAAGGCCGCGCCGGTTTTCAAAAGCATCTTATCCGCTTTCAGCGCCGCGACTTGATCGCCGTCAAAGGCGAGTTTGCCGCTGAAATCTGCCTTGTGAACTCGCACGACCGGAGCAGCGCCTACCAGCTTCACGCCGGTTTGTTCCGGTTCGTTTGTGCCAACGGCATGATGATTGCCGACAGCACCTTTGAACGCGTGAGCATTCGCCACAGCGGTTTCACCCCGGAGCAGGTCATTGACGCCAGTTTCCAAGTCTTGAACCGGGTTCCTGAAATCACCGCCCATGTCGAAGGCTTCCGCGCCCGTCGTTTGACGCCTGCCGAATCCAAAGCCTTTGCCGAATCGGCCTTGCTTCTGCGCTACGATGATTTGCAGGCCGCACCGATTGCCCCGGAAAAGCTCCTGCAATCCCGCCGCATGGAGGACGCAGGCGACGACCTTTGGCGCACCTTGAACCGCGTTCAGGAAAACCTCATTCGCGGAGGCTTGAAGGATTATTCCCGCCGCAAACAAGACGGCACCCGCTTTGCCCGAACCCGCGCCGTGGCCAGCCTCGATGAAAACATTCGCCTGAACAAATCCCTCTGGCACCTGGCCGAAGCCCTCAACACCGGCGCACTCGCCACCAACTGAACGACAAACCCAGGCAGGGCGGAGGTGTTCCCTCCGCCCAAATCCTTTTAAAAAAATCGCGCGGCTTCGCCGTGAGGCTCGCCGCGTTTCAACAATTTTCTGGTGATACGCGCACCAGACCGCGCCAAAGGGTAACAACCCTCTGGACTCCACTATCGGGTACAGTTGCATCACAATGCTGAATCTGTTTTCGTTTTTCGTAACTACAAATGAACATCAAGGCTGCAATTGAAGAAATTTATGGTGCAGGAGGAGCAACCATTGTATTCGACGGAATCCTCAATCAACAACTTTTCAATGCAGCACCATTCAAAGTTCTTTGGATTCTCCGGGAACCATGGTTTAAGGAAACGTGGGATATGCTGCAAAGTGAAGGAATATACAATCGAATCGGAAGTTCCCCTACTTGGCACCCAATGATCTATGTCACATTTTCGATATTCAACGGATTCCCTAAATGGAATGAAATGAAATACATCAGGGAGCAACCTGACATGGCTGAAGTTTTACGCAGTGTTGCGTATGTTAATGTTAAAAAGTCAGTTGGCGGAACATCTTCTCATCTTAAAGAAATTCATTCATGGTTCAAAAAAGGGGAGGAGATAATCAAATTTCAGTTGTCTGAATGCACGCCTGATATTGTCATCGGATGTCCGCCTTTCATGCAGGAAATATTCAAATGGGATAAAGAGCGATCCTCCCCAATCAAACACGGA
>CALJZV010000557.1 GCA_937983475.1 uncultured Verrucomicrobiales bacterium | reverse complement strand
CGGACGTGCAGTAGTTGGTGTCGTGCGCTGTACTCGAAGGTCCGCGCCTCCTCGCTTTTCAAGTGGTCCACCACGACAAAATAATCCCGGATGCGCGCCACGGTCCGGGTATGGACAACGCCTGGATACGCCTGGGCCGTTTGGGATCGGGCCGCTTCGACCTCGGAATCGCCCAGCCACAACTGCGCGGTATTCTCCGTGGTTCGCTTCTGGCTGACACCATCCACAACGACGGTGTTGTGAGCGAAGGTGGATTTGTACCACGGCAAAATTTTCGACGTGTAACCCGGCGTTCCGTAATCGGCGGCCCATAATTTTCCACGAGCAAACAGTGTGACGGCCAGTTTGTCGGGCTGTCCGTGTCCGAGGAAACGACCATAATCGAACGTCAGCATCGAGCCGTTGGTGGAGCGCAACGCGCAGATGCCCAGCACCGGAAAATTCGTGGATTGAAGCGCAGGCGTTTCAACATTCACTGGAATCTCGCCGCCAAATAGAAAGGCGTAGCGTCCTCCCCGCGCCCTCTTTTCCGGCGAGCCGGTAGTGCCCGGCGGAGGACCCGCGTCAGGCCGGTAGCCGTTGGCCAGCACCCACGCGAACAGCGGTTCGCCCGAGCGGCGATAGGCCAATTCGTAAACATCCGGCGGCACAAAAGAGTGAAACCAACCGTCGTTGATCGCCGGCAAACGCAGGTCCGGGTACGCGTAATTCAAGGGCGCCCGGAACATGCTCAAGAGCGATTTGCCCGGCTTGGCCTCCCAGCGGTAGAGGTCTTCCCCGGCATGCCACGCGGCTTCGGCGAATGCCACGAAACCCGTCAGGGGAAAGAAATGATAGGTGTGGACCGACTCGGGCCACAACCCGTCATCGCCCAGTTCGTCGCGCATTTGACGGCGAAACTCCTTCGTGGCCCAGTCCACCATCGCGCGGTCTTGAATCGCGTAGCCGACCACGCCCACGGCCGACAGGTGCCATGAACCCCAGTTGCCGCGCGTCCCGCAACGCCGGATGCCCTCGGCCACGGTTTTCAAGAAGCGCTCGATTTCCTCCCGCTCGGGCTGCGTCAGCCATGCGTGAATCAGATCGTAGGCCTGCGCGAGCGGGATCACCCACATCGACTCGTTCAATGACTGAAATAAAATCCCGCCCTTGGTCTTGGCGGTATGAGGCCCCGGATACGCCTTCGCGTATGCCAGAAGTATTTCCGCAGCTTTGGCGGCGAACGCCGGATCGCGCTCCAATTGCGCAACCAACGCCAGGTCGTGGACGGCTGCGGACAGCCACTGGTGCATCATACCGCGCAACCCAAACTCATATTGTTCGCCTTCATACTGGCGTCCACACTTTGGACAGCGATAGGGCCCCGGAAGAAACACCTGGTTTTTGGGCAACTCCAGCATATCGCCGTCATCGCAGTAAAAATGGTGCGAATGGCCGCCGCGTGCCGGGATTTGGATCTGCCGATTCAGCCACAGCGCCGCGTTGGCGCGAATCCCAGTGCCTGTGGGCAGGAACGGGTGACCGCGCTCGGCGCGAAACAGATCAACCTTCCAGCCTGGCCTGGAAAGCTCATCACGCAACGAGTTTAACTCCGCATCATTAACCAGCACAAACGGCCTCGCGGGAAACTCCGCCGCGCGAGAGGTCAGCGCCAGACACGTGACCGTCGATAAAATAAAAAACAACTTCATTGATGATGCCGTAATCATGGATTCACTTGAGGCACTTCAGCCATACGAAAGAATAATTCAGAGAACAACAGGCGGAATTACTCAATGCCTTCCCGATCCACTTTGTTTTTGGCCACCTTCTCAATAGCGTCACTGAACACAGTGTAAACAACAGGGATGACCACGAGGGTCAAAAGCGTGCTGGCGAACATGCCGCCCACAACCGCCATGCCCATCGGACGGCGGCTTTCGGCACCAGCCCCAAAACCGATGGCAATCGGGAGCAAACCGAACATCGTCGAGAAGGCCGTCATAAGAATCGGGCGCAACCGCACTTCGCCCGAGCGCAGGATGGCGTCGCGCGCTGAAAGCCCTTTGGAGCGGAGCTGGTTTGCAAACTCGACGAGCAAAATGGAATTCTTTGTCGCCAGGCCGATGAGGAGGACCAATCCAATCTGGCTGAACAAATTAAGGTTCATGCCGGGAAGCTGAGGTAGAAATCCGTGGCGTCCGCCGAAGCTGAAAAGCCACAGCAGTCCCAAAGCACCGAAAGCCGCCAGCGGCACTGCCAGCATGACCGTGAACGGGTGAACCAGGCTTTCAAACTGCGCGGCCAGCACCATGTAAACAATCACCAACGCCAGGAGAGTGACCCACAGCAGTTCACGCCCGGCATCCTGCAAATCCTTGCTTTCGCCGCCCCATTGATAAAGAAAACCGTCGGGCAAATCGTTTTTCAACATGGCCTCCACGCGATCCATCGCCGTGCCCATGGGCACCCCGAGCGGTGTGCCGCTGATGGTGGCGCTGCGCATGCGGTTGTAATGCTCGACGCGGTTGGGAGCCACGCCCGCCTCGCGAAAAATCACGTTGCTCAACTGGACCAGTTGCCCCTGGTCGTTGCGAACATACAAACGGTCCACATCCTGGGGTGTCAGGCGAGAAAGTCGCTCCAGCTGGGCAATGACCTCGTATTCCTTGCCGCCCTGCTTGATACGGCTCAGGTCCAGGCTGCCGAACAGAATCTGAAGCGTGCGGGAAATGTCCTCAATGGAGAGCCCGAGCGCCGCAGCACGGTCGCGGTCGATGTGCAGGCGCAACTCAGCCTTGTTGAACTCAAAGGAGGAGCGGACGTTGAGCAAAAATCCTGCCTGGCGCAGCTTGTTCGCCAGCGACGAAACATAGCTGTCGAGCGCGTCCAAATCATGATGCTGGATGACCAACTGAAACGGCGCATCGAACCCGCGCCCAATGGCCTTGGGAATTTGCAGGATGACCAGCGCGCCGGGCACGCGCTTGTTGAACTTCGCCCGCAATCCATCCGCGCCACCCACAATCTCCTGCACACTGCGGGAGCGCTCTTCCTTCAGCCGGACAAACATGATGGCGCTGTTGGCGAGGCCCGGGCCGGCCATGCCAAAGGCCACCACCGCGCCGTACGAGGCCACTTCGGGCGTCTCCTTGAGCACGGCCTCTACCTCGCGCGTCATGCGGTCGGTGTATTCGATGGTGGAACCCTCGGGCGCGTTGACGAACACCAGGAAGCGCCCCTTGTCCTCGTCGGGCAAAAATTCCTTTTCCAGCGCCATGAATGTGACGGCGCCCAGCGCCAGCGAAACCAGCCCGATTACCAGAACCAGGACGCGATGACGCAATGCGCGCTCCAGCAATCGGCGATAAACCCGCGCCATGCCGTTGAATACGTTGTCGAAGTACCGGTAGAGCGCAGTATGCTCGGCCTTGTTGACCGGACGCAAAATCCGGGAGGCCATCATGGGCGAGAGGGACAGCGCGACAAAAGTGGAGATGATCACCGCGGCGCAAACCGCCACCGCGAATTCGACGAACAATTGTCCCGTGGCACTGGTTTGAAAAGCCAGCGGCACGAACACCGCGACCAGGGCGACGGTCGTGGCGATGACCGCGAAGGCGATTTCATCCATCGCCGCCAAAGCCGCTTTCATCGGCTGCATCCCCTCCTCCACATGGCGATAGACATTTTCCAAAACGACGATGGCGTCATCCACCACCAGGCCGACCGCCAGCACCAGGGCAAGCATCGTGAGGATGTTGACTGAAAAGCCAAACACTTGGAGCACCCAGAAGGTGGCGATGATGGAGATCGGAATGGCCACCGCAGGCACCACAGTTGAGCGAATGTTTCGGAGAAATAAAAACACGACCAACACGACCAGTGTGAAGGCCAGGCCCAGCGACACCCAGACCTCCTTGACCGCGCGCTCGATGTAAACCGATTCGTCGTAGTTGAACACCAACTGGATGCCTTCGGGCATCGTCGGGATAATGCGCTCGACCTCCGCGCGAATGTCGCGGGCCACCTGCACGGTGTTGGCCTTGGACTGCTTGATGATTCCCAGGAAAATGCAGGGACGCCCGTTGTTGCGGGCGACGGTGCGCTCGTTTTCCACGCCCTCGCGCGCCTCGCCAATGTCACGCAACCGGACAATCTTCACGCCGTCCGTGCGGATGACCAATTGATTGAATTGCTCGGCGGTCTTGAGTTCGCCCAGCGTCTGGATGGTCATTTCGCGCTCGAGGTTTTCAATCCTGCCGCTCGGCAGCTCGACATTTTGCTGGCGCAAGGCGCGCTGCACATCCAGCACGGTGACCTGGTGAGCGGCCATTTTCTCGGCATCCAGCCAAAGGCGCATGGCGAAACGCTTTTCACCGCCGATGCGAATGGAGGAAACGCCAGTCACAGTCTGAAGGCGATTTTTGATCTGCGTCTCGGCCAACGTCGTCATCTCCTGCGGGGAGTAACGGTCGCTATTCATGCCAATCCACATCACGGGGCGGGCGTCGGCATCCTGCTTGGAAACAACCGGTTCCTGAATGGCGTCGGGCAATCGGCCGCGAATGCGCGAAACACGATCGCGCACGTCCTGTGCCGCCAAGTCAATGTCACGGGCCAGGGTGAATTCCACGGTGATGCTGCTGAGTTGCTCGCGGCTCTGGCTGGTCAGGGTCTTGATGCCCTCGATGCTGTTGATGGCCTCCTCAAGGCGCTCGGTCACCTCGGTCTCCACAACCGAGGCGTTGGCGCCTGGATAAACCGTGTTCACGCTGACAATGGGCGGGTCAATGTCGGGCAGTTCGCGCACAGGCAATCGCCCGAGGCTGATCAGCCCGAAAAGCACAAGCGCGAGGCTCATCATGGAAGCGAGCACCGGGCGATGAATGCTGACTCGCGGCAGAAACATGGCAATCAGTGTGCAGACTTGGCCGGCGCTGCGCCCGGCCCGTTTATTTTCTCTACAGATGACTGTTCAAGAACCACTATCGCCCCGGCTCCAACTTTCTGCACGCCCTCGACGATGACTTTGTCGCCCGCCTTCAGGCCGGTAAGAATTTCCACCTTGCCGGACAGGCGCAACCCAAGCTGCACCTGGCGCGGCTGCGCAGTTTGATTTTCGTCCACGATGAACACGCTGGCTCGAGCCTGGTCGAACACCCGGTTGAGAGCGGTTTCCGGGATGACCAACGCGTCGGGACGCACTTCAAGCAGAAGATTGAGCGAAGCGAACATGCCGGGCTTGAGGCGAAAATGTTTATTGGGAATCAGAGCTTTGACCAACAGCGTACGGGTACCAGGATCGACTTGCGGCGAAATGAAATAAATTTCACCCGTGAATTCCTCCTTCGCGAATGCCGCGACTCGCACGGCCACGGTTTGCCCGACCCGCACCGCGCCAGCGTGGCGCTCGGGCACATTCACCTCAACCTTGAGTGGATCAAGCTGCGTGAGCGACGTCAGAACGGTGTTCTTGCTGATGACCTGGCCTGGACTGACCTGACGGGCGCCGGTGACACCGGAGAACGGCGCAATGATGCGGGCGTCCTTGAGTTGCTGCCGCTTGAGTTCCAATCCGGCCTCGCTCGTCTGAAAGGCCGCCGACAACTGGTCAAATTCCTGCTTGGAAATCAGGCGGTCGCGGAACAGCTCCTGGGCTCGCGCGAAGTTGGCCTTGCTCAATTCAAAGGACGCCTCAGCCTCGGCCACAGCGGCGGCAAGCTTCCGCTCGTCCAGACTGACAAGCAACTGCCCCTTCTCCACGCGCTCCCCTTCCTGGAAATGAATGCCGGCAACCGTTCCGTCTATTTCACTCTGAATGTCCACCGACTCATTGGGCAGCAACGTGCCGACGAGGGAGAGCATTTCAGGAATGGACTCGGTCCAAGCCTCGACGACAACCACCTGGGCGGGCGGCTGACCCTGGGGGCCTTGAGCCGGAGTCTCTTTGCAGGCCGTCAGGCAACCGAAAGCCGCCAGGAGCAACCAAAAACATGGTTTCATTTGACGCAAAGCCACGGGAACAAAAACGCCTCAGCGGTTTCCGGGCACCGTGGAGTTTTGCGCCGACGCAAGAGGCCGGTCAAATTCGCCATTTTTCAGGCGCTGGAAATAACTGGTGGTCGCCGCGCGCAGCTTGGGCAACAACAGCCAAACCGCCGTCAGGTTTGGCACGACCATCAACCCAAGCATAATGTCCGAAAAGGAAACAATCGGCCCAAGACTCCAAACCGCGCCAATGACCGCAACAATGCAGAACGCCACCTTGTAGGCCATCAGACCCTTGCCATGGGTCATGTAATCCAGAGCCCGCTCGCCGTAATACGACCAACTGATCAAAGTGGAATAGGCAAAAAGAAACACCGCAAACGGGACAAAATAGGTGCCGAATCCCGGCAATGCGGAATTAAACGCGACCGCAGTCAGTTCAACTCCTGTTGCATCTGAAGTCCATGCTCCGGAAATCAATATGACCAACGCGGTCATGGTGCAGATGACCACGGTGTCAACGAACGGCTCCCACAGAGCCACCACGCCTTCGCGAATCGGCTCCTTGGTCGTTGCCGCCGAGTGCGCTATAGGAGCCGAGCCCAGTCCGGCTTCGTTGGAGAAGCAGGCCCGGCGCACACCCGCCACCAGCACTTCCCGCACCGCCACGCCGGCAAAACCGCCCACCGCCGCCGTGCCGGAAAAGGCATCGTGGAAGATCATCGAAATCACACCCGGAAGGGCCGGCATGTTTTTCAGGATAACGAAAATTGCACCCCCGCAGTAAACAAGCCCCATGAAGGGCACCAACACCGAAGTGACTCGCGCAATGCGCTTGAT
>CALJZV010000556.1 GCA_937983475.1 uncultured Verrucomicrobiales bacterium | reverse complement strand
TTATCTCGGAGGAAAGCCATGAAAGTGCATATTCTGACTGTTGTTGCAGGAGCTTTAATGTTTGGAAGCGCCTGTTATCACCGTGAAATCATCCGCGAAGGTGCAGGAGCTACAGCTCCGGCAGAAGTGGTTGTGGTCGAGGCGCCGCCGTCCGAGCCGGTGGAAATCTCAGGCGTGGCTCCCGGGCCCAATCATGTGTGGGTGCCAGGCCATTGGTCCCGTTCCAACGATCGATGGGTGTGGGTCAGTGGGCGGTGGGAGGTGCGTCCGTCACCCACGTCCGCGTATGTGCCGGGGCACTGGGAAAAACGGGATGGTGGCTATATTTGGCGCGAAGGATATTGGCAGTAGCGTAGAGCGCAGGGACGCTATTCGTATAAATCCTTGGCGGCTCGAAGCCGCTTGGTGATTTGTTGATTAATGGGCATGGCCCGGGCGACCGCGTTCTTCTCAGTCTGGCCGGGAAAAGCCTTTAGGATGACTCGCAGGGCTGCCACCGCTTCTCCGTTGCGGTCGCGAAGGGGCATGATGACCGACACGTTCTGCGCGCCTTTTACGTAGTAAAACATCTCCTTGCGGATGACATTTTCCTCAACATCGCTGCCTTCCTTGCCGGTTTCGCTTTCGTCACTGCTTGCGATGAGACGAATTTTGTTTTCGCTGTCGAAAGCATGGATTTTGAGGCCAATTAGCTTGGGATATCGTTGCATCATTTCCCGAACCGCCACTTGAGCGAGAGGTTCGCGCGGCTTGTAAACAATCCTAGCTTCGGTGAAGTAGCTGACGGAATCGGATTTTGTCCAAAAACCAATCTTGCCGTGGGTGAAGGAGTTGTCGGTCAAGGCAGGAATGGCCTCCTTGCCGTTTAACAGGCAGCGAATCTGGTTGCCCTTGCATTCCACGGTCATCTCATGCCAGACGCCGGAAGGAATTTGAATTTCCGGCCCGATGGGTGCGCTGCGCATTCCATTGACAAACTTATAAAACCGGAACGTGTTGCCCTTGGCGCTGGCCCTGACGATGTAGTAGTTTTTTTCGTCCTGAATCCGGAAGGCGATGCCGGCCATTTGTTCGGCCTTTCCGTCCGCGCAGTTAAAGCGCATGTTCAGCGTGAAATCGCCGTAAACCTCATCGTTGTAAATCAATAAGGGAAACCGCTCATCCGCTGCGTTGGTTGACAATTGAGCCAGCACTCGGCGCTTGGACCCGCTGGGGGCGTTGGGGGAGAGTGGCGCCATCAACGAGGGCACTTCGGCTTCAATAATTTTCCAGTTTCCAGGCCCACCCTCGCCAGTCACGGTGCTGGTGAAACCGGTTGGCGTTTCTCCCAAAGGAAGCTGGCTGAAATCAAAGACCCGCTCGGCGGCTCCGGTTGAGAAACAAACCGCCATAGCGGCAATCCAAGGAAACAGTCTTAACATGCGCGAGACGGTATCAGATGAACAACCGGCGACAAGCCTGTTGAAATATAAAACGGCGAACCCGCATCCCATACACGAGTTCGCCGGTGGAGCATTAATAAATCATGTCCGCCACGGTTTTGCCGGCGGGAATGAACGGCAGCACGTGTTCGGTATAGGGACAGATGACATCGAGCACGTATGGCTCGTCGGAGTCGAGCATGCGTTGCATCGCCGCGCGCAACTGGCTCTTGTACATCACCCGCTCGGCCGGAACATTGAAGGCTCGGGACATCGACACAAAATCCGGGTAGATTTGCTGCCGATTTTCCGGGTCGCCCAGGTACGTGTGCCCGCGATTGCCCTTGAAGAAACGATCCTCCCATTGCACCACCATGCCCAAGTGCTGATTGTTCAGAACCAGCGCCTTGGCGGCGATTTTTTCGATGTGTGCGGTGGCAAGTTCCTGGATGTTCATCAGGAAGGATCCGTCGCCGTCGATGTCTACCACCTGCTTGCCGGGAAAGGCGACTTTGGCACCCAACGCGGCAGGATAGCCGTAACCCATTGCGCCCAAGCCGGCGCTGGTCAGGAACTGGCGGGGGAATTTATATTTATACCACTGGCCGGCCCACATCTGGTGCTGGCCGACTCCAGTGGTAATGATGGCATCACCTTTGGTAAGCTCATAGAGCAGTTCAATGGCATGCTGCGGCAGGATGACCTCGCTTTCCTTGCCCATCAAATGGTCTTGCATGTGCTCCGAGCGTATTACCTCCTCGGTGATGCCGTATTTGAGCGGTGCGCGTGACTTCCACTCCGCGATTTGCGCGTGCCAAGCGTTGAATTTCTTCTGGACCGAACGGCGCTTGATCATTTCGTTTAGGCGCTGAAGTGCGAATTTGATGTCGCTCTCGATGGCCAAATGCACTTTCCGGTTCTTGTTGTGCTCGGACTGGTCGATATCAATGTGAACGATGGTCCCGGTCTTGCAAAACTCATCCACCTTGCCGGTCACCCGGTCATCAAACCGGACGCCGAAGGCCAGCAGAAGGTCCGCGCCCTCCTTGATCTTCTGCATCGGCTCGTTGATGCTGGCGCGATGCTTGAATTCCCCGCTGACTGCCCAGTTGGCGTAAGCCGCGCCATGCATGCCCAGCCAGCGCAAGGAAAGCGGATGGGTTTCGGGAAACACACCGCAGCCCATGATTGTGGTGGTGACTGGAATCTGCGTGGCCTCGGCAAACTTCCGCAATTCCTCTGCGGCGTTGCCGGAAATGATGCCACCGCCGCAATACAGCACCGGGCGCTCAGCTTTCTCGATCAACCCGATGATTTCGTTAAGGGACAGGTCGTCGGCCTTGCGGAGTGGATTGTAGCCGCGAATCTGCACTTCCTTTGGCCACACCGGCTGTGCCGTCTGCTGCTGAATGTTTTTGGGGAAATCAATCACCACGGGGCCGGGCCGCCCTGATTGGGCAATATGAAACGCCTCTTTGACAATGCGTGCGATGTCCTTGATGTCGGTGATCAGGTAACTGTGCTTGACGACCGGCAGCGTCATGCCGAAGAAGTCCGTTTCCTGAAAAGCGCCCTTGCCGATCATCGCCTGAGGCACTTGGCCGGTGATGGCGATGAGAGGAATGGAGTCCATGTAGGCGTCGGCGATGGCCGTTACCAGATTGGTGGCGCCCGGGCCGCTGGTGGCCATGCACACGCCGGGTTTGCCGGTTGCCCGGGCATAACCTTCTGCGGCAAAAGAGCCGCCTTGCTCATGGCGAGGGAGAATCGTGCGGATTTTTGACTTGGTCAGCGACTGGTGAATTTCCATGCTGGCGCCGCCGGGGTAGGCGAAAATACACTCCACGCCTTCGCGCTCCAAGGCCCGCACGAGAATGTCCCGGCCCAGCATCGGTTCACCAACTTCTGATCGCTTTGCGTTTTTTTTCTTCGATTCGGTCTTTGTATTCATGTGTTTTCTCTCTCTTGGGCTGCCGGTCGGGCGAACAAAAAACCCACGACCGTTTCCAGCCGTGGGTTTTTGTCTAAAGCTGCTGTTATGCGCGACAAGACCCAGCGGCAGTTTCGCCGACTACTACGACTGCGGCGACTGCCCGGGCTACAACATTTTCTTGCGGCACCATTATTTGCATTGTCGGCCAGAATAGGTTTCGGTCTGCGGTGGGTCAAGCGGAGATTCGGGCTGTTTTTTAAGGGGGGGCTCACCCCTGACCATTGTTTTTGATGGACAAACCCAGTGAAACATTTACGAGGGGTGGTATGCGCCGGTTGATTCTTTTCGCAATAGGGCTTCATCTTTCGCTTGCCAACGACATTCAGGCTGCCCCTTTGTCAGTCGCCAAGCCCAATTTCCTGCTTATATTTGTCGATAACCTCGGATACGGCGACCTTGGTTGCTATGGGAATCCGCATGTCCGAACTCCGCATATCGACAGGCTCGCCTCGGAGGGTATCCGATGCACGGATTTTTATATCGCTTCACCCAGTTGCACGCCTTCAAGAGGCGCCATCCTGACGGGGCGGCACCCCGAACGCACCGGATTGAATTTCCAATTGAATCCCAAACAAAATATGAGCGGCTTTGGCCTGCCTCTTGAGGAAATGATCCTGCCCCAATACCTCAAGCCGCTTGGATACGCGACCGGGGCCTTTGGCAAATGGAACCTGGGATTCGGGCCGGGGGCGCGTCCAACCGAGCGCGGGTTCGACGAGTTTCTGGGGCACGCCTCGGGCAACATCCACTATTTCAAGCACCTGTATCACGGCCAAAACGACATGCGAAGCGGCGTTGAAGCGGTGGACCTGAGCGGCCAGTATTCAACCGATATTTTTGCAGTCGCGGCTGCAGATTTCATTCACCGGCACAAGGACAAGCCCTGGTTTGTTTATTTGCCATTCAATGCCGTTCATTTTGTCAGTGGCGCCAATGTGACTTCGGATGAGAAAATTGAGTGGCAAGTGCCGTCGAAATACCTCGCGCTTTTTGGCGCACCGCCGAATGAAACCGACCCCAAACTACGTTTTCTTGCCACACTGGCTGCGTTGGATGACGCCATTGGCCGGCTATTGAAAACCCTTGAGGATTTGCAACTGCGAGAGCGCACGTTTGTCCTGTTGATATCGGACAACGGCGCCTTCATGCGTCCGTTACGCGGTTTGGAAGTGCAGTCCAACCGGCCATTGCGCGAGGGAGGCGTTACTACCTACGAGGGCGGGGTACGCGTTCCGGCAATTTTTCGGTGGCCGGACAAACTCAGACCAGGCACATGCAATGAAATGCTGTCGAGCCTGGACGTGCTTCCGACATTGGTTTCCGCAGCGGGAGGGGCCCTTCCTAAGAACCGAACAGTGGATGGCAAGGACATGCTTCGGATTCTCTCTGGCAAACAAAAATCTCCTCACAAGGCGCTTCACTGGGTTTGGAAACAAAACAAGGACGAGCACTGGCAGGCCATGCGCAAAGGCCGCTGGAAAATCGTCCGCTCATCCAAAGAGTCGGCATGGGAACTTTACGATCTCAAACGCGACATTGCCGAAAGTCATGACCAAGCAACCTCCAAAAAAAGCCTGACCCAGCGACTTGCCGAGGAATTCTCGCGCTGGCACGAAGGAGTTTTGAGAGAACGCGGTTTGCCAATAAAAAGCGACGCTCGATGACTCCGAGTTCATTTGGCAGGAAACCAAAATTGCCTTCCTTGAACTTTTTCTTCAAATCCGGCGTCAGACTCATTTCAATTACACTGTTCCGGATGAAATCAGCTTATCTGCTCAGTTTATTTTTTGGCCTGTCGCTTGGCTGCGGTTTGGTCATCGGCATGGACAAAACCAACGCCTTTGTGACTCAGCCCACTGCGTATCTTTCTCCCGAGGAGCAGGCCAAGACCTTTGTGCTTCCTCAGGGGTACCGCCTCGAATTGGTCGTCAGCGACCCGATAATCAGCGAGCCGGTGGCTGTGGCGTTTGATGGCGACGGCAGGATGTTTGTCGCGGAAATGCGCACGTACATGCAGGACATTCATTGCAATGACCAGCACCTCAACAAGGGGTGCGTTTCCCTCCATTGGTCCAGCAAACGGAACGGCGTTTTTGATCGTCACAGCATATTTGCCGATAACTTGGTGCTGCCCCGGATGATTCTGCCAGTTGCCGACGGCCTTATCATCAACGAAACCGATTCCAATGACCTTTGGCTTTACACTGACACCAACAACGATGGCGTGGCAGACCGGAAAACCCGCATTTTTAAGGGAGGAAAGCGAGGCGGCAACCTCGAGCACCAGCAGAGCGGGTTGATCTGGAACCTCGACAACTGGCTTTACATGACGGTCAACGACTATCGCCTTCGTCTCCAAGGGACCAATGTCATCAAGGAGGCGACGCCTTCCAGCGGCGGCCAATGGGGCATGTCCCGGGACGATTATGGCAAACCTTGGTTTGTCAATGCGGGAGGCGAAATCGGGCCGCTCAATTTTCAACAACCCTTCATTTATGGGCGGTTCTCCATCAAGGGGGAACTGACACCCGGTTTTAAGGAAGTCTGGCCGCTGATCGGACTGGCAGACGTGCAGGGAGGAGAAATCCGGTTCCGACCGCAGGACAAAACGCTCAACCATTTTACCGCAACCTGCGGCGGAGAGATTTTTCGGGGAGACCGTCTCCCTCATGACTTGCGGGGAGATATGCTCTTCGCTGAGCCCGTGGGCAGGCTCATTCGGCGCGCAAAAATTGAGGTTAAAGACGGCGGCACTTATTTGAGGAATGCTTACGACAAATCCGAATTCATCCGCTCTACCGATCCCAATTTCCGCCCGGTCAACCTTGCCACCGCTCCCGATGGCACCCTTTACATCGTGGACATGTATCGCGGCATCATCCAGGAGGGTAATTGGGTGAAACCCGATTCGTACCTTCGCAAAGTTGTGCAGCAATATGAATTGGAAAAGAATTTCGGACGGGGCCGGATTTGGCGTTTGGTTCACAATGATTTTAAACCAGGCAAGCAGCCTCGGTTGCAGCACGCAAGCGCCTCGCAACTGGTGCGCAATCTGGACCATCCCAACGGTTGGTGGCGCGACACAGCGCAAAAGTTGCTGGTCCAGCGGTGCGATGAAAAAGTTGTGCCTTCCCTCGAAAAACTGGCGCAAAGAAGTAGCAATCATCTCGAACGAATTCACGCACTATGGACGCTGGAAGGTCTTGACGCGCTGACGCCCGCGTTGCTGAGGGCAAATATGGCCGACGCTCATCCGCAGGTGCGCATCGCCGCTGTGCGCGCCAGTGAGTCCTTGTATATAAAAGGGGATCACTCCCCTGAGCAGGACATCCGGTTTCTTTCCAGCGATTCGGATCCCAGTGTGGTTATTCAAGCCATGCTCACCGCTAATTTTCTGAAATGGCG
>CALJZV010000555.1 GCA_937983475.1 uncultured Verrucomicrobiales bacterium | reverse complement strand
AACCAAACCAAAGAGTTACCGCCATTGGATGCGTGGGAGAAATATGCGCAAGTGCTGCTGCTCTCGAACGAATTTGTGTTTGTGGATTGAAGAAAACAAATCGTTAACCGGTAGGGACCCGCTGCCGCGCGTCCCAAACTCAAGAACACATGCAATGATGAAAGTCAGGGACACGCGGGAGCATGTCCTTACCTCAGAATTTGATTGAATCAAAGTGCGCGCCGAGCGCGCCTCTGAAACGAAGGAAAAACATATGCACCATCAACCGAATCTCCGTGACGCGTTTGTGACGCGGCGCGATTTCCTTTCCAAATGCGGCATGGGCATGGGTGCGCTCGGACTGGCCACGCTCTTCGGCGATGTCAGCGCGCTGATCCCGTCCGCGCATGCTTCGTCCGTCAATCCGTTCGCGCCGAAAGCGCCGCACTTCCCTGGCCGCGCCAAGCGCGTGGTGCATTTTTTTCTCAATGGCGGGCCGTCGCACGTGGACACGTTCGATCCCAAACCGGAGCTGGAGAAATACGCGGGCAAGCCGTTGCCCGGCGAATACATCAAGACCGAGCGCAAGACCGGTGCGGCGTTTCCATCGCCGTTTAAGTTCAAGCAATACGGCCAGTGCGGCCTGCCTGTCAGCGACCTTTTTCCCAGGCTGGGCGAACTCGCGGACGACCTCTGCTTCATCCGATCGATGAAGGCCGAAGTGCCCAACCACGAGCCATCGCTCATGCTGATGAACTGCGGGGACTCGGTGCAAAGCCGTCCAAGCGTCGGCTCGTGGCTCACCTACGGGCTCGGCACGGAGAACCAGAACCTGCCCGGGTTCATCGTGCTTTGCCCGGGCGGTTATCCCGTGCGTGGCGTCGGCAACTGGAAGTCCGGCTTCCTGCCCGGAAGCTTCCAAGGCACGTTCATCGACTCGCAACACACGCAGATTGACAAGCTCATCGAGAACATTCGCAACACTTCCACGTCGCTCGCCGAGCAGCGCCGGCAGTTGGATCTCCTGCAAAAACTAAACGAGGAACATCGCGCCGCGCGCAAACGCGATGCCCGGCTCGAGGCGCGCGTGCAATCGTTCGAACTCGCCTACCGCATGCAGATGGAGGCAGCCGACGCGTTCGACGCGAGCAAAGAGCCGGAGGCCATCCGCGCGATGTATGGCGACAGCACGCACGGCCGGCAGACGTTGATCGCCCGTCGCCTGCTCGAACGCGGTGTGCGGTTTGTCCAGCTCTGGCACGGTGCGGGACAGCCGTGGGACAGCCACGAAAAAATCGAGGAATCGCATCGCAGCCTTGCAGGCAACATCGACCAACCCGCCGCGGCGCTCATCCAGGATTTAAAACAGCGCGGCATGTTCGACGACACGCTGATTATTTTCGGCGGCGAATTCGGGCGCACGCCGACAGTGGAATTGAATGAGAAGGGCGATTCGCAATTAGGACGCGACCACAATCCCTACGGGTTCACCGTGATGCTGGCGGGCGGCGGCGTGAAGGGCGGCATGGCCTATGGCGCGACGGACGAGTTCGGCTTCAAGGCCGTGGAGAACGTCGTCCATGTGCACGACCTGCACGCAACCATTCTTCACCTCATGGGCTTCGACCATGAAAAGTTCACCTATCGCTACGCCGGACGCGATTTTCGCCTGACCGACGTTTACGGTCATGTGGTGAAACCGATTCTGGCCTGATCGGCGAGTTAAAAGTTGGAATGCTTGGCCCGCGCAACTAGGATTTATAGTCGGGCAACGGAGCCGTCAGTCGCTTCACCCAATAAATGAACGCGCCCGTGAGGAGGAGATTGAGCGCCAGGCTCAGCATCGCGACCGTGACGACCGGCCCGCCGATCCCGTAACTCAACGAGATGACCAGCACGCCGGCACCAACCTCGCCGCGCGGCCACATTCCGACCGCGACGGCAACTCGCCCCCGCCAATGCGCCTCGCGTCTGGAACAGAAAGCTGGAAACATCTTTCCCAGATTGGAGACCACCGTGACGACCAGAACGTGAAAGACAAGTTCGGTCCACCGCATCGGAGGCTGGCTCGCAGTGATGCGCCCCATTTGGCTCGCCTGCCCCACTTTCGCCGCGGTGGCTTCAGCGGTCGGCGTTCCCGCCGCGCGCAGCGTGGGTTCCACCGACTCGGTCATCGCTCCGCCCTGCAACGCAAGGCCGGGAGCGAAGATAATCGGCATCGAAAGCCCGACGAGCACCATGAACAGAGCGGCCACGATCGCGGCAGCGCGTTTTTCACCCACGGAATGAAGCGCCTCGCTTTGACTGGAACCTTTTTTCGGGTAAGCAATGATGCAGCCGACCACAAAAGCCGGGAGAAGAACTTCAATGTGGATCGGCACCGACTCGTCGATCACTTTTGAGCCCTTGTAAAGCAGTTCGCTGAGCCCGGCGATCAGCACGGCGTAAGCCGTCACCCACGGCCACGTCGCCGGAATGCTGACCTTGTGCATCAAGACGAACGCCACCGCCAACATCCCAGCCATGACCAGCACCACCAACCCGAGTTGCCATGCCACGCCGACCATCAGCATCTTGAGCGGGATCATCAGCAACACCGTGTCGAGGTCGTCGAAGATGGCCAGGATTCTCGCCTTGCCAAACAGCCACGTCGCACCCAAACCAGCCGCCGCCAGCATCGAAAAGAGCACCCCGGCAGACGTCGGAGCCGCGAAGCGCCCGGCCAAAAGCGTTTCCTGCCAGGCCTCCATCGTCCTCCACGCGTCCGGAGGAAGCAGCACGAAGACAAAATAGCCAGTGACAAACACCCAGGGAAAACTCGCCGCGGTGAACGCGACCACGTAATCCCATCCGTATTGTCGAAGGTTCGACTTGTCGATGTCGAACTCATAGCCGACATGGATCATGATGAACGACAACCCGACCATCGTCAGCACGCGGACGACGTCGCCCACTTTTCCGTAATCGGGACCGATGAGTCCCGGCAGCCACTGGGAACCCAAAAGTCCCAGCAGCAGCAGAATCGAATAAAGGAAGACCCTCAACACACGTTTCCCTCCATGCATTTTAGCGCGGGCAAAAAGGCAGCCGTAAAATATTCCGCAACTCTTCCGAATGCAACCCGGTGGCGTAAACCACGAGCGCCGGCATTACGTTTTACAACTCTCTCGAAACTTAGTCGGCGCATCACGATCGGAGGGAATGAGGTCTTCAAGCAAGGCGTCGTTGGGCTGAATGGCAGCGCTTTGCAACAGCGCGCAATCCTAAACCAATTTGTGAAGCATTCTTAGCGTGGTGAATAAATCCTGGCGCACCCCAGAAGACAACGCCTCTTTTGTCTGGCGTTCGCCCGCGCTCTCCCTAACCTCATTGGCAATTAATCGGGGTGACGTTCCATGAATGGCTCCATTCTCAGTCCAGAACTGCTCCGGCGACTGGAACAATTTCAACTGCTGGCCGCGCGCCGCGCCAAAAGCGCCTCCAAGGGCGAGCGCCGCAGCCGCGCCCGGGGCCAGTCGGTGGAATTCGCCGATTACCGGAACTACGTCTCCGGCGACGACTTTCGCTATTTGGATTGGAATCTCTACGGCCGACTCGACCGGCTGTTCCTGAAACTTTACGAGGAGGAACGCGAACTGCCCGTGCGCGTATTCCTCGATTGCAGCGAGTCCATGGGCTTTGGCACCCCGCGCAAGTTCGACTTTGCCCGGCAGATTGCCGCCGCGGTGGGTTATGTCGCGCTTTGCGGCTTTGACCGGGTCAGTGTTTCCGGCTTCCCGGACATCGCCGAAAACGCCCCTTACCTCAGCGGACTCCGGGCCGTGCGCGGAAAAAAAACGTCCCTTCAATATTTTCAGAATCTTTCACGCCTCAAAGCCTGTGGACCGGCCCATTTGAACGCAGCGCTGCGGCGCGCGGCCCTGCAAGCCCGCCAGACCGGCGTCGCTGTCGTGCTGAGTGATTTCTTGGATCCCGAAGGTTACGAAGCCGGATTAACCGCCTTGATCGGGCGCGGATTCCATGTCAGCGCTGTCCAAATCCTTGCTCCGGAGGAAATGAACCCTTTGACGTTTGGCGACTTGAAACTGGTGGATGCCGAAACTGGCTCCGTGCAGGAAGTCACCTTCGGGCGCTACCGCCTGGTATCCTACAAACAAACGGTGCAGAACTATTGTCAGCGACTGCGCGAATTTTGCCAGGGCAGAGGCATCCGCTTCTTTTCCGTCACCTCCGACATGTCGCTGGAAACATTGCTTCTACAACAACTTCGCGAAGCTGAAGTGTGGGGCTAACCCATACATTTGCTTCATTGGTAGGCCTAATTTGTAGGCTTCATTTCATGGTGGAATTTCCATTGCAGCAGCGGCGGGGCTGCTGTAATCCATTCATTGAACTGGAGGGTTGCAAGTGCAGATTCAAAACACTGTGTTGCGCGCTCTTGGAATTGTTAAATTAACTTTGGACGACCTGATGCCCCCATAGCTCAAATGGATAGAGCAGCGGTTTCCTAAACCGTTGATCCAGGTTCAATTCCTGGTGGGGGTACCAGTCAAAAATCAAATTACCTGCCCGTCTAAAACATGTCCTCTCAATGAAATCCTCATTGTTCATCGCACTTATGTCCACTTTGGCCTTGGCCATTTCAACCCACCTCTCCCCCGCCGAAAATCAAAGCCGGGAGGATTCCATTGACGCGCTATTTGCGGAATTCAACGGCGCGGCAACTCCAGGGGCAGCCGTCATGATCATCCACGAGGGCAAAGCCGTTTTGACCAGAACATACGGGATGGCCGACAGGGAAAAAAAGATCCCGGTCAGCGCCGCGACCAACTTCCGGCTTGCCTCGGTGAGCAAGCAGTTCACCGCCATGTCCGTGCTGATGCTCGCGGAAAAAGGAAAGCTGTCGCTTGACGATTCGATTGTGAAATTTTTCCCGGAATTCCCGGACTACGGCAAAGCCATCACAGTGCGCCATCTGCTCAATCACACTTCCGGAATGCCGGATTACGAGGATCTGGTGCCCGAGGGCACCACCCTTCAGGTCACTGATCGCGATGTGCTGCTCCTGGTGATGAAGCAGCCTTCGGGCATGTTTGCGCCGGGCGCCAAATATCATTACAGCAACAGCGCCTACGCGCTTTTGTCCCTGATTGTGGAAGTGGTTTCCGGCGAAACCTTCCCGGCCTATCTCAAGCGGCATATTTTCTCGCCACTCCAGATGGCCCACACGCTGGCTTACGTGCCGGGCGTGTCCTCGGTGCCGAACCGCGCCTTCGGATTTGCAAAAAACAAGGACGGGGTTGCTCCGAGCGACCAAAGCCTGACCAGCGCCGTGCTGGGCGATGGCGGCATTTATTCGTCCCTGAACGATTTGTTCCACTGGGACCAGGCGCTTTACACCGACAAGCTGGTCAGCCGCGCCACATTGGCCAAGGCATTTTCCTCCACGGTGGCGACGGACAAGCCGGAAACCGGCTACGGTTACGGTTGGTATGTCGGCAATCATCGCGGCCTCGACCATGTCTGGCACAGCGGCAGCACCTGCGGCTTCACCACTCGGCTGGAGCGGTTTCCCCAGAGGCAATTCACCGTGATCATCCTGACCAATCGCCGCAACGCGCCGCTTGACGGCCTGGCCAAAAAGATTGCGGATCTGTATTTGTTCTAAAGACTGCGCTCCTCACGCGTTCAACTCGGTGCCAGGCAGGAAGGGGCGTCCTTCGGCAAAGGCCGCCAGATTGGCGGTGGTGACACGCGCAATTTCCGCCAATGCCTCCTCGGTGAGAAAGGCCTGGTGCGAGGTGATCAGCACATTGGGAAAGGTCAAGAGGCGCAGCAGCACCTCGTCCTGCATCACCTCGTCGGAATGGTCTTCAAAAAAGATGCCCTCCTCCTCCTCGTAAACATCCAAGGCAACACCGCCGACATGCCGGGACTTGAGGGCGTCGATCAACGCGCGGGTCTGGATGAGTTTGCCGCGGCTGGTGTTGATGAGGAAAACGCCCTTTTTCATTTTGCCAAAGGTCTCGGCGCGCAGCAGGTGACGCGTTTCCGGCAGCAGCGGCAGGTGAAGGGAAATGATGTCCGACTCGGCCAGCAGTTGATCAAAGGGGACATACTGAATGTTCCGCTCGCGCGCCCAGCCCTCGTCCGGGAATGGGTCAAACGCGATCACCCGCGCGTCGAATCCGCGAAAAATCTGCGCGGCCACCTTGCCAATTTTGCCGGTGCCGACAATGCCGACAGTCTTGTCGGCGATGTCGAACCCGACCAGGCCGTTCAGAGAAAAATTATGCTCCCGCACCCGGTTGTAGGCCCGGTGAATCTTGCGGTTGAGCGTCAGGAACAATCCCACGGCATGCTCCGCCACGGCGTGGGGCGAGTAGGCCGGGACACGTACGACCTTCAAACCCAGCGACCGCGCCGCCTTCAGGTCCACGTTGTTGAAGCCCGCGCATCGAAGCGCGACCAGGCGAACTCCGCAGGCGGCCAGGGCCTGGAGGCAGGGCTCATCGAGCTTGGCGTTGACGAAAACGCAGACTACGCCAGCGCCTTGGGCGGAGGCGGCGGTTTGCGTTTCCAGCCTGAAATCATGAAAGCGCCAGCGAACGCCATCGGCGCCCGCCGCGGCGGCAAAGGATTTGCGGTCGTAGTTTTTGGCGTCGTAAAAGGCGGCTTCAATCATAAGCGTTTTGTGAAATCCGGCGGTAAACTCTCAGCACTGGAGTTAAATTTTTTTAAATGATTACGCCAACAACGGCAGCCAGTCTTTAAGTGATTTGCCGTTCGCCAATCTAAAATTGTTGTCCTCCCCCAAGCGCGCTTTGCGCCGGTTGAAAACCGGCTCAAGGTGCCCGATTTTATTAGTGACAAAGTTTCCGCAAAATTTGCGGACTAAAGGGCAATAAACGGCAAGCGCGCCCTGCGCTGTTTAATTTACCATAAGTAAAATGAAAGGAACCATGGCAAAACCAACCAAACCAAGGAGCAAGGCCAAACCCATTTCACACACCCTCATTTGTGGCACGGATTTCTCGGAAAACTGCCGGCAGGCGGCCGACACGGCTGCCGCCCTGGCAAGCCGGATGGGCTTGCCGCTCACGCTCATTCACGTGATCGAAGGAGGCGGATTGGAAGCCGGTGGAAACGAGTTGCCGCAGACAATTACGAAGCCCGAGCGCGAGCGGCTGCAACTGGAAGCCGACAGGCTCGCGGCGTCCGGAGCCAAACTGGAGACGCGGGTTTTGGGAGGCTCCCCCTATGAAACTCTGGTGATGCAGGCACAAGTGCATAACGCCCCCATGTTGATTGTGAGTTCCGTTGTGCGCAGGGCGCCCGAGCGGTGGCTGATTGGCAGCGTGGCTGAACGCACGGCGGAGACCGCCACCGTGCCCACACTTGTGGTGCGCGATGCCCAGCGGTTGCAACGGTGGATTTCCGGAAAAAAGCCGTTGAAGGTTTTCATCGGAACCGATTTCACGGTCAGTTCCAGAGCCGCGCTTTCGTGGATCAAGGAACTGGAGAAAATTGGGCCGTGTGAGGTCACTTTGGCTTATGTGGACTGGCCGCCGGAGGAGCATCGGCGCCTGGGATTAACCGGGCGCATTTCCCTGGTGGAGAACCCGCCGGAAGTGCAGGAGGTGTTGGAGCGCGAGTTGCTGGAGCGCGCCGCAGAGGTGCTGGGCAGGGAAAAGGTTCGGGTGCGCGTCGCCCCAGGCTGGGGCCGTGTGGGCACTAGATTGACGCGGATGGCTGCCGAGGAAGACGCCGACTTGATTGTCGTGGGCACCCATCAGCGGGAAGGCATGAGCCGTTTCTGGCTGGGCTCGGTTTCCCGCGATATTTTGCGCCACTCTCCGATGAACATCGCTGTCGTGCCCATGACGGCCATGCGCGGTGGCGAAACGCCACGCATTCCTGAAACGCGCCGCACGTTGGTGGCCACCGATTTTTCGGAGGCGGGAAACTGGGCCGTGCCCCAGGCGTACTCGATGCTTACCCAGGGAGGCGTGGTGCGTTTGATTCATGTCATGGAGCCCTTCGTGCCTCCCGGCCCAACGGTGCCGCACTATCAAAGAAAGGGTGCTACCCGTCGCGAGCATTTGAACCAGAAGGCGGCGGCACTGGCCCAATTAAGAAGGCTCGCCCCGATGGAGGCCGTGGCGCGCGGCATCGAAACCCAGGTCGAAGTCATCGAGTCAAAAAATGTGCCCGAGGCCATCTGCCAGGCAGCGGAGCGGTTCGGGGCACAGATCATCTGCATGGGAGCGCGCCAGCGCGGGAGCGTCAGCAAAGCCATTGTGGGTTCGGTGGCCGACGAGGTCGTGCGCCATGCCCGGCGCCCCATAATGCTGGTGCGTCCACCGGAACTTTAAAACGGGTTCGTCAATGCGCACATTCACTCCTCCGGCAAAATTATCTCCGGGCAACTGGCATCAATTGCAGACCGAGGAGGTGGTCCAACTCTTGGACGCCAACCTGAAGCACGGATTGACTCAGTCCGAGGCCAAGGCGCGATTGGACAAATTCGGCCCCAACCGTCTGACACCCCGGAAGCGAATGAGCGAGCTCAAGCGCTTCCTGCTGCAATTCCACCAACCGCTGCTTTACATTTTGCTGGCGGCCACCGGCATCACCCTTTACCTCGAGGAGTATGTGGACGCGGGCGTGATTTTCGCCGTGGTGTTCGTCAACGCCGTTGTCGGTTACTTGCAGGAAGCCAAGGCGGAAAAAGCCATCGAGGCCCTGACCCGGTTGGTGGTCACCGAGGCCACCGTGCGCCGAGACAACAAGAGGCTCCGCGTGCGTTCCGAGGAACTGGTTCCCGGCGACGTGGTGCTGCTGCAATCTGGAGACAAGGTGCCAGCGGATTTGCGGCTCTTTCATGTCCGCAGCCTCCAGGTGGACGAGTCGGCGCTGACCGGCGAATCGGTACCTGTTCAAAAGCATTCCAGTCCCCTGGCCTTGGACACGGTGCTGGCCGATCGTAAAAACCTGGCCTTCGCCGGCACGCTTGTCACTTATGGACAGGCCGAAGGCGTGGTCTGGGCCACAGGCGACCGAACCGAGGCGGGGCGCATCGCGTGGCTGATTGCCGAGCAGGTGGATCTGGCCACGCCGCTGACACGCAAAATCGAGCAGTTCAGCAAACTGCTGCTGTGGGCCATTCTGGCATTGGCCGGGATGACCTTCGCCATTGGCCTGCTGCGCGGCGGGCAACTGGTGGAAATGTTCATGGCCGCCGTCGCGCTGGCGGTGGGCGCCATTCCCGAGGGATTGCCCGCGGCGGTCACCATCACGCTGGCCATTGGGGTGGCCCGCATGGCCAAGCGCCGCGCCATCATCCGCAAGCTGCCTGCGGTGGAAACATTGGGCAGCACCACGGTGATCTGCTCCGACAAGACCGGCACCCTGACGGAAAACCAGATGACCGTGCAGGAAATTTTTGCCGGCGGCCAGCGCTACACCGTGACCGGTGGCGGTTATGAATCCTCGGGTGAATTTCGCCATAATCATCAGAAAATTGATCCCTTGGCGCAAAAGGCCCTGGCCGAATGCCTCACAGCGGGACTGTTCTGCAATGACTCGCAACTGGTGCAAGCCGACGGGCGCTGGAAAGTCGAGGGGGATCCCACCGAGGCCGCCTTGATCGTTGCCGCCCAGAAGGCCGGTTTGACATCCGAGGGGCGATTTCCCCGGGTTGATGCGATCCCCTTCGAGTCCGAACATCAGTTTCGCGCCACCTTGCACTTCGCCGGCGAAACCGAACCCCGCATCATTTACAAGGTGGGCGCCACCGAGAAAATTTTGGACCGATGCAGCCATGTGCTCGGAGCAGATGGAACCTTACAAACCATTGACCGCGAGCAAATCCGCGCGGTTGCCGATGACATGGCCTCGCGTGGTTTGCGGGTTTTGGCCGTCGCCAAGAGGGAAATGCCCGCGCACCACAGTCAATTGAATCACGGCGACGTGGCCGAAGGGCTGACGTTCCTGGGACTGCAAGCCATGATTGATCCGCCGCGCAAGGAAGTCATCGCCGCGATTCGCCGCTGCCAGTCGGCCGGCGTGCAAGTCAAGATGATCACCGGTGATCATGTGCTGACAGCGAAAGCGATTGCCCGGCAAATCGGATTGGGCGAAGGCAGGGAACTGGTGGCCGTAACCGGGCGCGAACTGGAGACGATCCCTGACGAAAAATTGCCCGGTGTGGCCGAGCGCGCCTCAGTCTTCGCGCGCGTGGCGCCCGAGCAAAAGCTACGGTTGGTCAAGGCGCTGCAAAACCGCGGTCACATCGTTGCCATGACCGGCGACGGCGTGAACGACGCCCCCGCCCTCAAGAGCGCCAACATTGGGATCGCCATGGGTATTACGGGCACCGATGTCTCCAAGGGCGCGGCGGACATGCTCCTGACCGATGACAACTTTGCCTCCATCGAGGCCGCCGTGGAGGAAGGCCGGGGCGTTTTCGACAACCTGACCAAGTTCATCATCTGGACCGTCCCCACCAACGCCGGCGAGGGATTGATTCTTTTGTTCTCCATATTGGCAGGCCTGTCACTACCCGCGCTCCCTGTGCAGTTGCTCTGGGTCAATCTGGCCACGGCCGTCATGCTGGGCATGTTCCTTGTCTTTGAGCCCAAGGAAAAAGACCTCATGCTGCGTCCACCTCGCGATCCCAAGCAGCCAATTATGACATTTCCCTTGTTCATGAGGACAGGCCTGGTGACGCTCATCCTGCTGGCCGGAGGAATCGGCCTGTTCCTGTGGGAACAGAAAAACGGGGCAACCCTCGAGCAGGCGCGCACCATCGTCATCAACACCATCGTCGTGGTGGAAATCTTCTACCTGCTCAACTGCCGGTCGCTCACCCGCTCCATGATGTCCATCGGCGTCTTTTCCAACCGCTGGATGCTCGCGGGCATCGCGGCCATGGTCACAGCGCAATGGCTTTTCACTTATGCGCCCCTGATGAACCGGTTGTTCCACTCGGCGCCGATTCCCGCCGAAGCCTGGATCCGCATCGGCGGCGTCGGTCTTCTGGCGTATTCCGCCGTGGGCCTGGAAAAATGGATCCGCTTCGGACGACAATATTCAGTGGCTTCAGAATCAGGCTCAAATCCACCCGATGCCAGACTTGACGCGGGGTTGGCCAAAACATAGCTTTTTCAGCCCTTGAGGAGCGGTTCCGCCCGGCAAGGTAGATCACGTTAATTCGGCGCGATGTTGCGCCCCATTGAAAGGTTTGTCTGTGAATGTAACCGTTGAAAATCTGGCCCCGTGCAAAAAATTGCTCCGCGTTGAAGTTGGAGCTGAAAAAGTCAATGAAGCCTTCGAGACCATCACGCGGGACTTTCAACGCCAGGCTGCCCTGCCGGGATTCCGCCCCGGCAAAGCGCCCAAAGACATGGTGGCCAAGCGTTACGAAAGCCAGATTCTCGATGAAGTAAAATCCAAGCTCACCCGCGAAGGCTACCAGCAGGCCGTCAAGGAGCAGAAGCTCTCCGTCGTCGGCTCGCCCGACGTCGAGGAGATTCAATTCGCCAAGGGCCAGCCTTATCAATTTGCCGTGACGGTCGAGACCGCGCCCGAGTTTGAGCTCCCGGAATACAAGGGCATTCCGCTGGCCAAGGAAAAGGCCAATGTGACCGAAGCCGACGTGGACCGCGCCATCGAGATGCTGCGCGAGCGTCAGGCCAATTTTGAGACTGTCCCGCGCGAACTACAGACCGGCGACATCGCCGTGGTGAATTATAAAGGCACCTGCGAGGGCAAGCCCCTGACCGAACTGGCTCCCACCGCTCGCGGGCTGACCGAAAAGCAAAACTTCTGGATCACGGTGGAGAAGGACTCCTTTATT
>CALJZV010000554.1 GCA_937983475.1 uncultured Verrucomicrobiales bacterium | reverse complement strand
AATCGTCAAACAACTGCAAACACTGCTGGCTTCGGCGCGCACGGATTCCTCACTTTGGCCAACGACTCACAGAAAAAAATAACGGCCTGAACGCGGCGCCGCTGAACCGCAACAACATTGACCGGGATAAATGGGCAGTCTGCTGATGCCCTGAACAGTGTCCTCCGCACTTTCGGTTCTTTTATTCGATGTAATATTTGACAGTGGGAGGAGTGGAAAATGAAGAGACTATTGCTTGCTTGCCTGGTTGTCGTGTTTGTCAGCGGGTGCGTGGTGCATCATCCCGGTTTGGTGTCGGAATACGGCTATGTCTACGACTACCGGGCGCCGATTGTGGATGGGGCGCTGCCGGACTTGCCGGAGCCTGCGGCAAAGAGGGAAATTGCGCAGCCTCCAGCCCCCGCCCAATTGCCAGTGGTGGCGTCGCCGCCGCCTGCTGCCCCCCCGATTTTTAGTGAAGTGGAGTATCCCGAGACGCCGCCGAGGGAGATTTTGCAACGGTTTGTGATTTTGCCTCCGCAGCAGAAAATTGAGGAGCCGGCGGGCGCCGCACCGCCACCCCAGCCGGAGCCAGAACCAGCGCCGGTGCCGCAGATGTTCTACTATTATCCGCTGCCGGGCGTGTTTGTGCTGGGAACCAATGGAAACGGCGCCATCACCAATGTTCCACCTCCCATTGTGGACACGAACCTGTCGCTGCCCCAGTCTCCGACCAACGCGTTTGGCCAGCCGCTGATCATCATTGACAGTCCGTTCGCGCCGCGTCCGAGGAGCGACTCCATTTCCAATTTGTTTAACTTCAATCCCAATCCTGCGCCGCCGCCGATACCGCCTCAGACGGTGCCGCCAACGCCTCCCCCGCAAACGCCGCCGCCGGTCAGCGTGCCGAGGCCCGCGCCGCCTTTTGCCCCTGTTCCACCCCCGGTTGGAGGGGGGGCTAATCCGTAGGCTCAAGAAAAAGGTCCCTGACTGTTATTTCGGCCACCATTCTTTGGCTCTCTAACACCCCAATTTGTTTTTTAAATTGGCCGAGGATTCGATTTGTGTATGATGGCCTAGGATTCCCCGTGGATTTTTGGAGCCTATGAGGGCTTGGTCTGCGTGAATTCATTATCCCTCCTGGATAGGTTGCCAGGAAATGAAAGCCGTAGTCCGAAAACCTCAAACTGTAGCAGCTTCGAAGGGCGCTTCGTTAAAGCGGTTTATTCCGATTTTTTATGGTTTGGCGATCATGCTCGTTGTGATGGTTGCCTACATTCCGGCTCTGCAAAGCGGGTTTATTTGGGATGACGATGTGATGTTGACGGAGAATCCAGCCATCAAGTCAAAGGGTGGACTGCAATCCATTTGGTTTACCACGGAATTGTCGGATTACTTTCCGCTGACATCGACGATGTTTTGGATTGAGTGGCGGCTTTGGGGCCTGAATCCACTGGGCTACAACATGGTTAACGTATTGTTGCACGGCCTTGGCGCGGTTTTGTTTTGGCGGGTGTTGAAACGGTTGGCGGTGCCCGGAGCGTGGGGGGCGGCCCTGATTTTTGCCCTGCATCCGGTTTGCGTCGCTTCGGTGGCCTGGGTGGCAGAGCGGAAAAACACATTGTCGCTCGTGTTTTTCCTTGCCGCGCTGAGCCTGTATTTGCGTTTTGAGCGGCAAGGCGCCCGGAGATGGTATTGGCTGTCTTTTGCGGCTTTTCTGCTGGCGCTCCTGAGTAAAACGTCTGTGGTCATGCTGCCAGTTGTGTTGTTGCTGCTGGCGTGGTGGCAGCGGGGCCGCGTCGGTAAAAACGATTTGCTCCGGAGCCTTCCGTTTTTTATCGCATCGCTGCTTCTGGGGATGGTCACGGTCTGGTTTCAGACTGGCCGCGCGCCTCTTTGGGCGCAGGAGCAGGGAGACGACTTGTTGACGCGAATTCTAGGAGGCACATGGGCCACGTGGTTTTACTTATCCAAGGCCGTGTTCCCAGTGAAGCTCAGCATGATTTATCCCAAATGGGACATTAACACCGGCGCGTTCTGGTCGTATTTGCCGGGCTTGATCTGGCTGATGGGTGTAATCACGTGTTGGCGTTGTCGCCATCGCGGGGGGCGGGCACTGTTGTTTGGACTTGGCTTTTTCTGGATCAATCTTCTTCCGGTGTTTGGTTTTTTCGAAATGTCCTTCCTGCTTCATTCCCGGGTGGCCGACCATTGGAATTATTTGTCCTTGATGGGGGTGGTGGCGCTGGCTGTGGGCTGCGTGGTTTTTTTGGCCAAAAGGCTGAATCCGGTTCGCTGGCAGAGGTGGAGTGGAACTGCCCTGTGTTGCGTGGCGATTGCGTTTGGCGTTCAGACTTGGCGGCAGTCCGCGGTTTATCGGGACGAGGAGACACTCTGGCGTGCGACTCTTGAGAAAAATCCAAACGCTTGGGTGGCGCATGTCAAGTTGGGCGACGAAATGGTCAAGCGGGAGCAGTTTGAGGAAGCCGCGGAGCATTACCTTAAGGCGTTGCAAATCAACCCGGCTTATCCCAAAGCCTATAACAACCGCGCCAATGTGTTGAGCCTGCTAGGGGATACAGAAAAAGCCATCGAACACTATTTCCACGCTCTTCGGCTTCACCCCAATTACTCCGACGCGCACAACAATCTTGGGCTCCACTTGCTCCAACTGGGCGAAATCGAGGAGGCGGCGGCTCATTTTTTGGAGGCCATCAAATACAAGCCCGGGTACGCCGTTGCCCATTTCAACGCCGGCAACGCCTTCCTCAAGCTCGGCGAATACGCCTTGGCGGAAAAGCATTTCGCCGAGACAGTCCGGCTCAAACCCCACATTGGCGAGGCATATTACAATCTGGCGATGGTCCAAGCGGTCCAGGGCAAGCGTGCGCAGGCAATTTACAATTTAAGGGAGACCTTGCGGCTCAAGCCCGGCGACGCGGAAGCGCTCTTTGAGTTGGAGCAACTGACAGGAAGTGAGTGAATCAATAAAACGCTCGCTCAACGGACATTCTGCTTGTCGAAGCGGCTGCCCGAACCTAGAACCGATTCATGCCACATTCCATCTATTCCAAGAGAAAGCTCGGCCGGAGAACTTTTATTTTCATATCGGCAATGGCAGGGGCTGCCGCCGTCAGCGGAACCGCTTACGCCAGGCCCAAACTGCGCCGCAAGTCACCTAATGAAAAATTAAACCTCGCCATCATCGGCGCGGGCGGGCGGGGAGCTGCCAACACCAAGGAGGTCAGCAGCGAGAACATTGTCGCGCTTTGTGACGTGGACCAGAATGCGCTCGATGCTGCGGCGAAGAATTTTCCCGGGGCACGCACGTATGTTGATTTTAGGCGCCTGTACGATAAGGCGAACGATATCGACGCAGTGGTCGTAAGCACCACCGAGCACACGCACGCGTTCGCCACAATGCCCGCGATTCAGTTGGGCAAGCATGTTTACTGCGAAAAACCACTGGCGCATTCGGTCTGGGAAACACGCGTCATTGCCGAGGCGGCCCGCAAGGCGAAAATCACCACACAACTGGGCACGCAAATCCATGCCGGGAACAATTTTCGCCGCGTCGTGGAGCTGATTCAGAGCGGCTCCATCGGCCCGGTTCGCGAAGTCCATGTGTGGGTGTCCCGCGCCTGGGGGGACGGGGATCGGCCTTCCGACGTTTTGCCGGTGCCGGCATATTTGAATTGGGATTTGTGGCTGGGTCCCGCGCCGGAGCGGCCCTTTCACCCCGAGTATGTCGAGGGCAGGCCCCGGTGGTATAAGTGGTGGGACTTTGGCGGGGGCACCATGTCGGATCTGGGCGCGCATTGGAACGATCTGCCGTTCTGGGCGTTGAGGTTAAACCATCCGCTGACGATTGAGGCGTTCGGGCCAAAGGCGCATCCCGAAACGGCTCCGGCCACCATGAAAGTGACCTATGAATACGGCGCTCGCGGTGACATGCCGCCGGTCAAATTGCACTGGCACCAGGGCGACGTGAAGCCTGAGCCATGGATGGAAAAGCGCATTCCACAATGGGAAAACGGCGTGCTGTTCATCGGCGACAAGGGAATGCTGCTTTCGGATTACGGCAAGCACGTTCTGCTGCCAGAGGATAAATTCGCGGATTTCCAGCGCCCCGCTCCGTTTATTCCCAATTCCATCGGCCATCACAGGGAATGGATCGAAGCCTGCAAAACCGGTGCCCAGACGACCTGCAACTTCGATTACTCCGGCCTGCTGACCGAGGCCAATCATCTGGGGAACATTGCTCACCGCGTGGGCAAAAAAATCGAGTGGGATCCGGTCCGGCTCAAGGCGATTAACTGTCCTGAGGCTGATCGGTTGATTCGCCGTGAATACCGCAAGGGCTGGAAGCTGGTTTAGCTGTTGTGAGCCGGCGGTTCCTCGGTGACCAAGGCCTGAGCCACCTGAGGATGGCCGGCTTTTATTTCCCTTCCGGTTTTCAGTCGCCACCCGGCGGCCAGCAGGGTGCCGATGACTGAATGAAAGACGCTCGAAATCGCGCACGGCGTCGCGGTCAAAGGATCGGCAAAATGCTTTCGCGCCAGCACCACGCCCAGCCCGGAATTCTGCATGCCGACTTCAATGGAAAGGGTTCTGCGGATCAGCCGGTCATAGCCCAGGATTCGCGCCCAAAAATAACCGAGCGCAAAACCGCCTGCATGCAGCAGCAACACCGCCGCCAGCAGTCGGGCCGCCGAAGCCTTGATGGCCTCGGCGCTGTGGCCAATGATGCTGCCGCAGATCAAGGCAATGACCACGACGGAGACGAAGGGCGCGACGGGTTGAATGACTTTTCCGGCGCGTGGCGCCAGATGGTGCAGGGCCAGTCCGCCCAACACCGGCAGCAGCACCACCTGAACGGTGGTCTTGAACAATCCCCAGCCGTCCACTTGGACCAGGGTGCCTGCCAGCCATTGTGTCAGCAGC
>CALJZV010000553.1 GCA_937983475.1 uncultured Verrucomicrobiales bacterium | reverse complement strand
TTTTTCATGGCAATCAAAGGGCGGCATGTTGTGCCAAATCCAAACGCAACACGCAATGCCCGGAACAAGAAATCTTGTGGCTTACAGAGTGATTGGCGAGAGGGTAAATGGTGAGTGGTGAAGGTTCAAAGTGACAGCCAACGCCGCCGCCATCGTCACGGTCAACAGCCATTCGGCCTACCGGCGTGGCGAGTATTTCCGGGTGGAGACGCCCGTTGCCAATGGGAGCGGCCCGGCATAACCTGCGCCCGCCGTGCTTGTCTCGGAACCAACGCCCCTTCCTGAGGCTGACCGCACCTGAGTTCCTGGCACGTCCCGAGGTTCTGAAGGTGCGCATTGCAAACTCCTTGCAGATGGAAGAATGAAGAGGCCGCCATCATCGCGGACACGCTTGGAAGGGTTTACAACAATCAAGGCAGGAACTGACGAAATTACTTGAAAAATAAAACCTGAGGACATTTCGCCCTCAGGTAGTTGAATTCAATCAAAAGAGTTCCTCCTGCTATTTTTTAACTGCGCCGGCTCATGCGACGACTTTTTTTGACCGGCTTTCTCATGCTCGATGATTTTCGCGACTTGCTTTGTTCCTTGATCTTGAACACAAGCACCACCACGTCCATCACGAGACCGGCAACTCTTATTAGAGTTTCCATAGCAGGATTCCTTTCTATTCCGCTGGCTGACTGACCAACGAAATTCACGAGCGGAACACGTCCAAGTTTGTTGCTAAGGACGAGAAATCTTTTTTCCCTAGAAGAATCCTGTCAATGAAAACCTATAATGCAATTGAGAACCTTACAAACCCACTACAGGACTGGTAATCGGGTGGTTGCCATGCTTCAGCTCCGTCAGGAGCGAAATCGTTGTAGCCGCGTCCCGCCCGAAAATAATGAGCCCCATTCGGGGCGCCATATGCCGCTCCTGACGGAGCTTTTGCCTTCAAGTGAAATCGTTTCTACACAGATGCCGCCCCTGACGGGGCTTGCGGTCAGAGCCGCCGTAAAGGAGAACAATTCAACATCTCAGTGGACGTCCCATAGGGGCTCGTGCATTGTTTGCCTCATGGGTGTCTGCAAACTTTCTTTTATGAGCAAGCGTATGCTTGGCGCAGGATGCGCCGGATTATTGTAAGGAAAACCAAAACACGGGTCATGAAAGCCAGAGGCAAAATCCACCCGAAATGCGCCACGAATTGTTGCACCGCGACGACATCACTCACGTCCGTTCGCAGCGTGATATGGCACCACTCTCCTCGCCAGCCGTGATTCACTTCGGATGTCCTATATTGTATTTATGCCCGAAAAGCGTGTAATCCCTGGCACTCCTGAGCAGCTCTTGGAGGAATTGTTCGCGGTTTTCCCGCAGTATCGAGCAGGCTATGCTGCCCCTATTTACGACGAGGCACCGACATTTCACTCCGTTCTCATTGGATTCAGTTCGTATCCGCTGGCGTCTTCCTCGGAGGCTCAGTTGCGCGACTTCGGAGCGTTGATCAACGCAGCGGTTGCGGCAGGCGGTCCTTTAGGAAATGCTTTCGAAACCTGCTTGCTCGAGCACCTATGCCAGATCCATGCGGAGCGAGCACTGCGTCCATACCTGTCCAAAACAGCTCGTGAGAAAACCAAAGCATAGCAAGTTGGCCGGGCAACATAGGCCTTGTGAATCGGAGCCGAAACATCAAGCAGCAGTATACTCTATGGACATTTTCAGACGCAGAGCAGCAGCGTTTGGCGCTGAGTTTGTTGATTTAACGACAGTGCAGTTCACGCCCGGCTTGTTGCGTTGCATTCCAGCCGAGTTAGCGCGCAGATATCGCGCACTACAAGTTTCGGAGTCTGGTCGTTGTCTTGCTGTGGTTGTTTCCAATCCGTCTGACTTGCAAGCAATAGATGGATTGTGTTCCGCTTTGGACAGAGAAATTGAGTGGCGCGTCGCAGATAAATCGCAGCTCGATTCATTCATTGAGCGTTTGTATGAAAATGACGAAATGTAGGTTGTCCCTAAAGTGATTGATGGATGGCGAAGGATGCGCCGGTTTATCGCACGAACAACCAAAACTGATCATGAAAGCCAGAGGCCAAACCCACCTGAAACGGGCCGCGATTTAGGCCAAAATAATATGCCCATCACTCCGTTTCATTTTGGTCTTGGGGCATCATTAAAAGCCATCGGGGGTAAGCATTTTAGTTTTTTGATATTTTGCGGCTCTCAGGTCCTAATGGATATCGAAACCGGAATCCGAATTCTGGTTCGATCCCAGCAACTCCATGCGTTCTCGAATACTTACCTCGGGGCTGTGTTTATTGGCGGGATTGCTGCGCTCATCGGCAAGCCTATTACAAACGCATTTCTCCGATTGTTTGCACCAAAACAGGCTCCCGTGACATGGGTGGCATCTGTTTCGGCTGCGTTTATGGGAACGATCTCGCATGTCATCCTTGATAGCATCATGCATCCGGATGCTGAGCCTTGGGCACCATTCTTTGCCGGCAATGAGTTATTGGGAATTATTCGTCTGGATTATCTACACCTTGGGTGCGTTCTGCTGGGAGTTATTGGAGGTGTGGTGGTTGTTTTACGCTTGAAAACCTGACGCCCAAAAAAACATTGGCTGGCGGGTGTGAAGGGGCTGGCGCGGCTCCTTCGGAGTTAATTGGACGAAATCCAGTAGCGGATGGCCACCGCGTCGGGATGCTGCGGCTCCAGTTCCAGAACCCGGGAATAATGCTTTCGGGCGCGGGCCTTGTCCCGCAACTGCTGCGCGCACACATTGGCCAGCGTCAGGTGCGCCCGGGTGTCATTGGGGTTCTGCGCCAGCAGCTTTTCCAGTTCCGCCGCCGCCTCATGCGGATGCCGCGCCTGAATCAGGGCCAATGAGAAATTATACCGCGCGCTGGCTGACTCGGGCATGAGGGCCAAGGCGTGCTCGTAGGCCCGGAGGCTGGCCGGAAACTGCCGGGCATCGTAGGCCGCCAGGCCGAGCTTGAAGTGCGCCTCAAAAAAAGCCGGGTCCGCCTGCGCCGCAGAGGCAAATTTTTCCATGGCCAGCTTCAAATTGCCGCTTCGCTGGGCGGCTTCGCCCTCCTGGTAATGGCGCTGGGCCTGGGCCCGATTTCCCGGTGCCGGTCGCGCGGGCGAGACGTAGGAGTAACGGACAAACACCGGCTCGGCGGGCTTGGGAATCGGCGTGGGCTGAACCTCTGATTTGGTTGGCGGCGCCGCCGGGACAGCGGTTTTGGGCGCGGTTGCATTGGATTGCGGGATGCCGGCCACCGGCGCGTTGGTCTCCTCGGGCTTCTTGAACCACGTCACCGGGTTCATCCGCTTGATAATCGAGGGTTTTTGCGGCGCTGCGCTTTCATCCAGCGGCTGCGAGGATGCGACCGGCGCGGCGGGCGAGGGCTTGGTTTCCTGCGTGGCAGCCGCAAGCGGCGTTTCATTTGTCCTGGAGGCGGCCACAGGCGCAGGCTCCCTGGGCTTTGCCGTCTCCACCGGCGCAACAGGAGCGGGTTTGGCGAATGGCGTCAGGGCCGGGACAGGCTCGGCGGGCTTTGCGGCGATGACCGGAGGCCGCGTGGCGGGCGGTGTTTCCACGCGCGCCGGTTCCGGCTTAGGCGCGGAGACCTGCTGCGACACAATGGCAGCGGCAGGATTGGTGGCCGCCTGCTGGGGCGGCGCCTGAACCACGGGAGGCACGGCGGGCTGAGCCGGGGGACTCAGCGCGAGGTCAAGCTGACGGGCGGTCTGCTCAATCTCTTTGAAGCGGCCGGCGCGCGGTTGCGCGGCGAGATATTCACGATACTTCTGCAACGCCGCGCGCGGGTCGTTCAAGTGGTGCTGATACACGATGGCCAGGTTCAACAGCGAGGCAGGGTAATGCGGATCCTTTTGCAGGGCTGAATTGAATAGTTTCAGAGCGTCGCGCGCCCGGCTGCGCTGGACTTCAATAACGCCCAGCGAATTGTACGCCTCGGCGGTGGGAGACAATTGAAGGGACGCCTCAAAACTTTTGCGGGCCGCGTCGAGCCACTGGTTCTTTTCGGCGCCCGACAGCGGGGCCTGCCGCAACTGGGCGGTGCCAAGCTTCAGCCAGGCTTCCAGATGGCGCGGCTGCAACGTCGCGGCCGTGGCCAACTCGTTGGCGGCGGCGGCGTAGCGCTGCTGCTCCAGAAGCAGGCAGCCAAGGTTGAACCTCACAGCGGCCAGGTTTCGGTCCAGCCGGATGGCCTGCTGATAGGCCTCGAAGGCCTGATTGGGCATTCCCGCATGGTGATAAGCCAGGCCAAGATGATTCTGCGCCTGGGCGTTTTGCGGCAATAACTCCGTGGCTCGGGTCAATTTTACGATGGCGTTGGTGTATTTTTTTGCGCCAGAAGTTGCTCGCCCTCCAGCAACGCGCGGGGTCCGGGGTCGGCGCAACCCGCCAGAAAACCGGCCAGCAACAACAGGAAAAAGCCTCCTTGAAGAGACGCCGGTTTTTTTATCGTCAGCATCGCGATGGGTGGTAACATCCGCCGCGCGGCGTTGTCAAGAAACGCCCGAAAATTAGCTGTGATTGAGTGTTTTTCAGCATGGAACCGGGTGTTGCCGGTGTTGTTTTTGTCCGCCATGGCCGCCGTGGCTCAGCCGGTTTTTTCCGACGGGTCAGCCCAGTCGCCAATGCGAGTGGTGATTGCCGAAAATCCCAGCGCGACAAGCCATTTTTTGCCCGTTTCCGGGCAGCTTGGCCCAATGGTGGAGGATGGATTAACCCGGTTGACTGGACTGGGCACAACCGCGTCCGCCTGGCGCAGTTTATTTTCCTCAAACGATATCATCGGCATCAAGGTGTATTCCGCGCCGGGCAATCAAAGCGGCACCCGGCCGGACGTGGTCGCGGCGGTGGTCGGAGTCGAGCACGACCATGACCGTCTTCCCCTCG
>CALJZV010000552.1 GCA_937983475.1 uncultured Verrucomicrobiales bacterium | reverse complement strand
CCACAGCCAAAACTCCTCGCCGCAGGACCCCGCGCAATTTTCAGACAGGCTCTTAAATCAGGTCGATGACCCGGCGCAGTTCGGCGTCGGTGTTGTAGAAATGCGGCGACAGCCGGACATATTTTTTACCGGAGCGGTCGGTGCGCAGCGATGTGACAATGCCGTCGCTTCCCAGTCGTTGGTGTAGCGCAGCCATGTCTTCTTTTTCGCGCCAGAAACTGATGATGGCGCTGGCGTGTTCCTGGGGCGCGTCGCCCTGGACGATTTGGCAGCCTTTTTCCGTCAGGGCAGGCACAAGCCAGTTTCGTTTCCGCAGCAATTCAGCGGCAATGTTGTCCACGCCGAGTTCGAGCAGCAGTTCCATGGCCGCGTTAAGACCGGCAAGCCCCAGCAGGTTTTCCGAGCCGGCCTCGTAGCGGCGCGCGTGGGAGTGAAATACAATTTGCTCCTGGGCGGTGAAATTGGGGCAGCGCACGTTGTGCCAGCCGAACACCGTGGGCCGGAGTTTCTCCTGAACCTCCTGGCGCACGTAGAGGATGCCCGCAGCGCAAGGTCCAAGCAGCCACTTGTGAGCGTCGGCGGCGGCAAAGTCCACATGCTTGAACGGGGTGGGGAACGCGCCCGCAGTCTGGATGGCGTCCAGGCAGAAAAGAATGCCGCGTTTGCGCAAATAAGTGCCGATGCCTTCGATGTCAATCCGGTAGCCGGCGATAAAATGGCACGAGGCCAGCGCCACAAGACGGGTGTTTTCGTCCACCTGTCCCATCACATCGTTGACGCGGATTCGCCCCAGTTCACGGATGTTGATGAAGCGTACCTGAACGCCCTTCTCGGCAAGTGCCATCCACGGATAGACGTTGGAGGGGTAATCATCGAAATAAATCAGAATGTTGTCTCCCTTGCGCCAGGAAAGCCCGCTGGCCACAAAACTCAAGCCGAGGGAGGTGGGGCCGACGAAGGCGACTTCCTCCGGCTTGGCGTCGAACAATTGCGCGGCCATTTCGCGGCCCTTTTGGATTTGAAAGACAGGGAACAGGTCCTCCTGGTCGCCCAAGGTGCATTGCTGGGCATAGGTCCGGATGGCTTCGGAGATCCGGCGGGGCTGCGGACAGACCCCGGCGTGGGCCAGAAAAATTTTGTCGCGCGTGACGGGAAACTCCTGCTGGCGCAATTCTTCAACGGAAAGGATTTCAGTCAGTGTCATGATTATCGAGTGAGGTCGCTGATTTGTTGAAAATAACCTGTCCAGAATGAAATGATCTGAAATG